>NZ_JAIHAP010000044.1:0-14226 GCF_020054775.1 Thermosipho sp. (in: thermotogales)
TTTTTCATTTACAAATTTAATGACATCATCTATTGCTCTTACTACAATAATTAAATTTGCATTTTCTTTTAAATCTTTGTTTTTTAAAAATGCTCGGACAACTGCTATATGATTTTTCTTTCTATCGATCCTACTAGATAAAATTATAAATGGTAGTTTTTGTCTTTCTTTTGGAGCACTTGAAAGTACATTGTTTAAATAATTTTCTATTATTTCATCATCTTTATGAGGTTTGAAATTAAATATTTTGGAGTTAATTCCAGGAGGAATTACTTTAAATTTATCACTGTTTGGATCAGCATTGTACAATTTATGTGAATATTGCACGTATCTTTCATGAGAGGTGCTACAAACAACAAAAGATGAGTATTTTATAGCAAGATTTTCTGCAAATATTCTTACTGAGAACTTATATTTTTTTTCAAGTTCTTCTTGAGAAAATCCTTCATTTAACATTTTTTCAAGTTTCCATGCTCCCAATGAATGCCCAGTAAAGGAAAATGGAATGTCTGTTTTTTCTAAAAACAAAACACCACTTATTCCTCCATCGCCATAATGGGTTGTAACAAAATCTGGAAAACTTTCTTCTTTTTTGTAGAGGCTGTAAATTCCCTCTACATATTCGGGAAGATGTTTCCAAAGATTTTCTTTATTTAAGAACTTTTTTCCACCAAATGGTATTCTAACAATTCTCAAATTAGTAGAATCTGGATAATAATCAAAAGGCTCCGAAAATTCTGGCCAGTTTTCATCTATTATTTGCCTTGTTATAATGTCAACTTGTATTCCTTTTGAAGCTATTGCTTTTGCAAGCTCTTTTACGTATACTAGTTGACCTCCAAAGTCTGGATGCTCAGTTAGATGACTATCATTTTTATCAAAATTTCCTTGAGGATTGAAAAAAGCAATTTTTTTCATCGACATCACTCCCATATTTTATTACTTAACTCTACATCAGCACCAACAAACTTAAGAATATGAGCTGAAACTTTACTCCCCATTTTACAGGACTCTACAAAGTTCTTTCCATTTAATATTCCATAGTACATACCAGCCCAGAAACCATCACCAGCACCAGTTGCATCAACAACTTTTTTTGCATTACTTGGAATGTGTAATGTATTTTTTCCATCAGAAACATATGCACCAAATTTTCCAGCAGTTAATGCAATGTTTTTAACGCCCAAGGCATGAAATTTATCTATGTAATATTTTATTGTATCTTCAAGAGAATAATCTTTTTCGCCAAATATGGCTACTGCATCATCAAGTGAGGGTTTACAAAAGTTAGTATGTTTCAAAATAAATTTTACTTTTTCTTTATCTATTTTACCGCATTTGAAAATTTTATCCCTGCAATTTGGATCAAAACCAATTAAGATTCTATTTTTAATAGCCTCACCTAAAATTGAAACGGTTTTTTTAAATAAGTCATCGTATGAAATAGTCCAACAACTTAAATGGAGTATTTTAATTCCATTAAATAAATCATTATTAGGCAAATTAATAAATCTATCTGCACCTCTTAAAACAAAAAAGTCTGGAGTATCTTTTGTTTTTTGAACGAAAACTAGAGTTGTTCCGTATTCTTTATCTATTTGAATGTAGCTTGTATCTACACCTTTTTGTCTTAGTTTATTTATAATCCTTTTTCCGATAATATCGTTTCCAACTCTAGATAATATTCGAGCTTTGACTCCTAATTGTGAAAGATAAGAGGCTATATTACCTGGTGAGCCTCCAACTTTCATTTCAAAACGCTTTGCTGTTTCAAGTGATTCTTCAGCAATCATGTCTGCAAGTAATTCGCCAACAAACAATATCATTTTTGCTCCTCCTATATTTATATATTAATATTATTATTATACAACAAAACTATAGCTCTTTTGTAAAATTAGGTGTATAAAAAATCAGCAGCCTAAAAAGGCTGCTGATCTTAAAGTTATTTTTAACTGTTTAATCGTTGTATACTAATTTTCCTTCAATAAATACCTTTTCTGCTCTGGCTTTAAAATCAAATGGGTGAGTGTTCCAGATAACTATATCTGCATCTTTTCCTTCTTCAATTGAGCCTACTCTATCGTCAATTTTTAATATCTTAGCAGGATTTATTGTAAGCATTTTTAATAGATCTTCTTCTTTTGCACCATATCTTAATGCTGTTGCAGCTTGAATGTTAGCATGTTCAAGGTGTATTACTGGGTGATCACACATTAAAGCTGCAAGAATTCCTTTTTCATTAATAATTTTAATTGCCTCGTATGTCATATCGGTTAATTCAAGCTTTGTTCTAAAACCAAATAATGGACCCAAAACAACGGGAATTTTCTTTTTCTTTAGAAAATCAGCAATTTTATAACCTTCTGTAGCGTGCTCAATTACTAAGTCAAAATTAAATTCTTCAGCAATTCTGATTGCTGTAACAATATCATCTGCTCTATGAGCATGACATCTAGCTGGAATTTCCTTTTTTAAAACTTTTACACCAATCTCAAGAGTAAAATCAATTGGTGTTTTAGGATCTTCTTGCCTTCTTCTCATATAATCTTTTACCTTTGTAAAGTATTCTCTAATAACCGCTGCAACACCAAGCCTCGTCATTGGAGTTTTGTTTTGAGAACCATAAACTCTTTTTGGATTTTCACCAAAAGCCATTTTAAGCCCTGCTGGTTGCCTTATAACCATTTCATCAACAATATCGGACTTAAATTTGAGAATAAATCCCTGGCCACCAATTGGATTTGCACTGCCTGGTACAACCATCACAGTTGTTACACCGCCGGACAAAGCTCTCTTTATTGCCTTATCACCTGGATAAAATGCATCTAATGCTCTTACATGAGGTGTAAGTGGATTTGAATATTCGTTTCCGTCTTGGTAATAAAATTCACCTACTCCTTCTTCAAAAACACCTATATGTGAGTGTGCATCAATAAATCCTGGAAAGATGTATTTGCCAGTTGCATCAATAACCTCTGCTCCTTTTTCTTCGATGTTTTCTCCAATTTTTTTAATTTTTCCATTTTCAATTAAAATATCCCCTTTAAATGGACTTTTTGTAATTGGATAAATTGTTCCGTTTTTTATCAATATCATACCATTCACCCCCTGCAAAGTAAATTATAACATATAGTTCGTATTTCAAACAAATAACCCCCCTCAATTTTTGAGGGGGGTTATCTCTATTATTGGTTATTAAGCCATTTTTTCTTTTTCTTGCGCAAGTCTTGGAGTTTCTTCTATTTGAATGTTTGCAAACATATCAAGACCTGTTCCTGCTGGTATCAATTGTCCGACAATGACGTTTTCTTTTAAACCAAGTAATAGATCTTCTGCTCCTTCAATAGCTGCTTCGGTAAGAACTTGTGGTGTTTGTTGGAAACTTGCTGCACTTAGCCAGCCAACACGTTCAAGTGATGCCTTGGTAATTCTGAGCAATCTTCTTCTGTATTTAATTGGTTCTTTTGGAAGAATTTGATATGTAACAATTTCTCCCTCACCGTTTTTCACTACTAGGTCTTTAATTCCAAGTTTTATAGCTTTTTCTAAAATTTCTTCTGTTACCTCTTCCCCTTCTTTTGCAATTTCTACTATTTGTCCGTTTTCATCTTCTGCGATCAGATGGTGATGTAGTTCTTTTCCTAGAACACGTTTTCTGTTTGAATCAACTTGTACGTTAGATTCTAGAATTTCTTTATTAATCCTTTTTACTGTTTCAAGTCTTACCAAATCACCGGGTAGATAATCAGTATCACCTGGATCTACTACTTCAACTTTATCAAGCATCTGTTTTATTATTATTTCAAAGTGTTTATCGTGAATATCAACACCTTGTTCTACGTAAACTTTCTTGATTTCCTTTAATAGGTACAATGCAGTAGCATCAACATCGAGTGTTTCAAGAATCTTTCTTGGTCTAATTGCACCAGTTGATAATGATTGTCCTGGAAGTACCTTTTGTCCCTTATTAACTGCAACTTTAACTTTAATCGGAATTTCGTATTCATGAATGTCACCGGCTTCATCTTCTATGTAAACTTTCTTTCGACCAGTTTCATCTTCAACTATATCTTTTACATAGCCCTTTACTCTTGAGAAGACGCCTTCAGGTTCTTTAAGTTTCTTTCTTGCTTCAAACAATTCTTCGGCTCTTGGAAGACCTTGGGTAATGTCTGCTGTTGTTGCGATACCACCTGTGTGGAATGTTCTCATTGTTAGCTGCGTACCTGGTTCACCAATTGATTGTGCAGCAACAACACCTACTGATTCGCCAACACCAACAATCTGGTGATTTGAAAGGTCCATACCATAACATTTTGAACATACGCCGTGCTCTGCTTCACAAGTAAGAACCGATCTAACTATGATTTCTGGTCTTACTTGTACTGATTCTACATTATTTTCTTCAAGGATTTTTGCGGTTGTAACTTCGACTAATTCCTCATCAACAACAAGTTGTTTGGAATCTTTACTGCTTAATACTGTCTCAACTGATACTTTTCCAACGACTGGATATATCTTTACTTTCAACTTTGAAAGTCCTGCAGACGTTGCTTTTCTAACTACATCCCAGTTTACTTCTGTACCAACTTCGTAGTGTACGTCATTATATACGAAATCTTCTGCAAGTTCGCAATAGCTTTCTGGAAGTTCGGGACTACTTAGATCAATTTCGCCTTCAGTTACTACTGGAATTCTTACAGAATAATTTCCTAAGAACTTGGCATCATCATCATCGATTATAGTATCTCTTGTATATTGCTTGCCTGTTTCGGGATTTACAAGAACATTATTTGTTTTTGGATCAAATACATCTTTTGCAAGGACCCTACCGAATAAGAAGTCTTCAAGTTTTTCAACAGTTAAACCATCGCTGCTCTTTAGAACAGTTGCTCTAACACCGTTGTGTGTGCCACAGTCGGTTGTTGTAACAACTACAGATTGTGCAACATCTACAAGTCTTCTTGTAAGGTATCCAGCAGAGCTTGTTCTAAGTGCGGTATCTGCCGAACCTTTTCTTGCACCGTGTGTACTGATAAAGAATTCAAGCACTGATAATCCTTCTCTAAAGTTTGAAATAATTTGGATTTCAATAGTTCTTCCAGATGGGTCAGCCATTAGACCACGCATACCTGCAAGTTGTTTTAGCTGGTCTTTATTACCCCTAGCACCGGAATCAACCATTATGTAAATTGGGTTAAATGGATCTTTTCCTATATATTCAAATGTTGCATCTTGAACTTTTTCAGTAGCATCAGCCCAAATTTTAATAGTTTCTCTGTATCTTTCTTCATCTGATAAGAATCCTTCTGCAAATAATTCTTCTATTTCACTAACTTTTGCTTTTGCTTGTTCAATAATTTTCTCTCTTTCAGGAGAGATATAAAAGTCTGTAATACTTACAGTCAATCCTGAGATAGTAGCATAGTGGAATCCAAGATCTTTTATGTCGTCAAGAAGATCGGCTGTTCTATCAACACCGTATTTTTTGAATGTATTGTAAACTAGGTCTTTAATTGCACCTTTGCCATATGTTTTGTTGTAATCTTTAAATTCGTCTGGAACTATACTTGCAAAGATTAATCTTCCATATGTGGTTTTAATTACTTTATCATCAACTTTTACAAGAATTGGATCGTGAAGTTTTATGTATCCAAATTCATATGCAAGTCCTGCCTCTTCTATTGAAGAGAATTTCCATTTTATATCTTTTTCATTTACGCTATCAAAGTTTTTATCCACCATTGTTAAATAGTAAACGCCTGCAACTATATCTTTACCTGGCATGGAAATTGGCTTTCCGTGTGCAGGTGATATTATATTGTACCTTGAAAGCATTAAGAACTTTGCTTCAGCTTGTGCAGCAGCAGAAAGTGGCACGTGAACTGCCATTTGGTCACCGTCAAAGTCCGCGTTAAATGGAGGACAGACTAATGGATGAAGCTGTATTGCGTTACCTTCAATAAGTCTTGGTTCAAATGCTTGAAGCGACATCCTGTGCAATGTAGGAGCTCTGTTTAAAAGAACTGGATGTCCTTTTATTATTTCTTCAAGTACTTCATATGCTTGTGGCAATTCTTTTTCAATTATTGCCTTTTTCATCTTTCTTGCTGTTTTGCTTGTTTCATCGTCTTTATTCAAAAGCTCTGCAAGAACAAATGGCTTGAATAATTCCATAGCCATTTTCTTTGGAAGACCACATTCGTGAATTTTAAGATGAGGACCAACAACAATAACTGCACGACCAGAGTAATCAACACGTTTACCAAGTAAGTTTCTTCTAAACCTTCCTTTTTTACCTTTTAAAAGGTCGGTTAATGATTTTAATGGTCTTCCATTTCTATCTGTGACTGCTTTACCCATTCTTCCGTTGTATATTAAGCTGTCAACAGCTTCTTGGAGCATTCTCTTTTCATTCTTTATTATTATCTCTGGTGAGTTCATTTCATATAGCTTTTTGAGCCTATTGTTTCTGTTAATAACACGTCTGTAGAGGTCATTAAGGTCGGTTGTTGCAAATCTTCCACCTTCAACCTGTATCATTGGTCTTATGTCAGGTGGAACAACAGGTACTGCTTCAAGAACCATCCATTCTGGTTTTGTTTCGCTTTTTAGAAGATCTTTAACTATTTTTAGTCTTCTTAGTAATTTTTTGGCTCTACCACTGCTTTTTGAAACTTTTTTGAGTTCTGCTTCAATTTCTGCCTTTAGTTTTTCAAGGTCTAAGTTTTGAAGTAACTTTTTAATTGCGGCAGCACCTGAATCTGCTTCAATCTTTTCTCCATAGAGAACTCTATATGCCCAATATTGGTCATCGGTTATAATATCACCAATTTTTAATCCTGTTTCAACGGATACTTCATCGTCAATTTTTGTGATGACAACGATTGGCCTATCATTTTCTACTTCAGATTCTGCAGTAAACATTGCAGGATAATGTTCTTCAAATATCTTAAATTCGTCAATTGTTAGATATTCATCCTCAAATAAGAATCTGTCGGCAATTACGTCTCCTTCATTAATTTCTTGTCCGTCTTCTACATATACCAATGCACCTTCAAAGAGTGGATAATGTTTTTCTTCCACAACATTTTCTACGAATAAAGTTCCATTTTTGAGTACTTCATATTTTCCATCTTCTCTTGGCCTTACATTGAGATCTTTACCAAAGCTTATAGTACCACTTACAGATGCTACAACTGCTGGAAGTACTGTTCCATTTGTTAATTGGTCGCCTTTCTTTACCTTAGCACCGTTTGAAACGGTAGGTTTAACTCCATATGGTAAAGAAAATGTAACAGGAATATCTTTGCTTGTTGAAAGTGGTCTTACGGTAATTGATTCTGATATTTCATCTATTTCAACTGTTCCATCGAATGGAGCATATATTGGATCAATTTGCATTTCTGAGACTATTTCATCACCTTGATTTACTTTATCACCATTTTTAACATTTAAAATCATTCCGGTGTATAATCTATGTTCTGCCCTTGATATTTTTCTTACATCTACCCAGGTTATTTCCCTGTCTGTATGAGTTTTTTCGTGTCTAATTTTTACTTCACCTGAGATAGAAGAAGTGACAGGAGTTGAAGGAGATTTAATTATAACTCCGGGAACTACCTCAAAGTCTAATTTTTGGCTGTATATCTCATATTCTGTTTGGTATAATTGTGAACCTTTTATAAAGTCTGTATTTTTTGGATCTGTCACAATCAATATTTTTTCAATGATTCTTTTTCCACCGTAGTAAACAACGTTTTCAAGCTCTTTTGCAGGTATTCCAAGAAGAGAAGATAAAATACTTGGACTGCTTTTTAGATACCAAACATGTACAACAGGTGCAACTAAGTCTATATGCCCCATTCTTCTTCTTCTAGCTTCTTTCGACTCTACCCTTACTCCACATCTTTCACAAACTGTTCCTTCATATTTTTTGCCTTTATATTTTCCACAAGCACATTCGTAGTCCTTTGTAGGACCGAATATTTTTTCACAGAAGAGACCATCTTTTTCAGGTTTGAATGTTCTATAGTTGATGGTTTCAGGCTTTTTTACCTCGCCGCTTGACCAACTTCTAATTACCTCGGGTGAGGCAACTTTGACAGTAACTTTTGCAATTTTTCTCTTAAAAGTTGAACCCATCATTTTCCCTCCTTATGGGGCATTATAACTTTTCAATGTCTATTTCGTTTCCTTCACTGTCATATACTCTGACGTCTAGTGCGATTCCTCTTAGTTCTCTTACAAGAACTTTGAAACTTTCTGGAAGACCAGGATCAGGAATATTTTTACCTTTCATTATTGCCTTGTAAACCTCATTTCTTCCCATTATATCATCACTCTTTACTGTAAGCATTTCATTCAATGTATGTGCAGCACCATATGCTTCAAGCGCCCAAACTTCCATTTCTCCAAACCTTTGACCACCAAATTGTGCTTTACCGCCCAATGGTTGTTGGTGAATTAATGAGTAAGGTCCAGTTGATCTAGCATGTATTTTATCTCTTGCTATGTGAATTAGCTTCATTACGTACATATAACCGACAAGTATTGGGTGATCAAACTCGAGTCCAGTTCTACCATCCCTTAAAGTAACTTTTCCAGTTGGATTGTTTTCATCATCTCCAACTTCAAGTCCAAGTTTCTTTCTTGCTTTATAAAGTTCAGGGAGAATGTCTTTTTCTTTTGCACCATCAAATACAGGTGTTGCAAACCATTTATTTGTGAGCATTGCAAGCCATCCTAAACTTGTTTCAAGAATTTGACCTACGTTCATACGAGATGGAACACCCAATGGACTTAATACAACTTGAACAGGAGTTCCATCTGGTAAAAATGGCATATCTTCTTTTGGAAGTATCTTTGATACAACACCTTTGTTACCGTGTCTTCCTGCAAGTTTATCTCCAACTTCAAGTGGTTTTCTTATTGCAACATAAACCCTTATTAATTTATTGACTCCTGGGCCAAGGTCTCCATCTTTTTCCTTATCAAATACGTGCACTGCAATGACTCTTCCTTCAATACCATGTGGAACTCTTAGTGATGAATCTTTTACTTCTTTACCTTTTTCACCAAAGACTGATCTAATGATTTTTTCTTCTGGAGTTGTATCACTTTCGCTCTTTGGTGTAACCTTACCAACTAATATATCCGTTTCTTGTACATATGCACCGATTCTTATAATTCCATCTTCATCTAAGTTTCTTAATTTTTCTTTACTTACATTTGGAATATCAGGTGTAATTTCTTCAGGACCAAGTCTTGTATCTCTTGCTGTTGTTTCATACACTTCTATGTGAACTGAAGTGTATGTTTCTTTTTCAAGAAGTTCTTCGCTTATAAGAATAGCATCTTCAAAGTTATAACCTTCCCAAGGTACAAATGCAACAAGGACGTTCTTACCAAGAGCAAGTTCTCCCATATCCGTTGCAGGACCATCTGCTATTGGATCGTCTTTTTTAACAATTTCTCCTACATTAACAATAGGTCTTTGATTTATACATGTATCTTGGTTTGTTCTTGTAAATTTGAGTAGTTCGTATGTATCAAGAACTGGATTTCCCATTGAATCGTACATTTCTTTTCCATTTTCATCTATTCTATGAATTATTATTTTATTAGCATCTACTTTTTTAACAATACCATCGTGTTTTGCTAAGACAAGTGTACCAGAGTATTTTGCAGCTTCCCATTCCATTCCTGTTCCAACCCTTGGAGCTTCTGTTTCTATTAGTGGAACACCTTGTCTTTGCATGTTTGACCCCATGAGAGCCCTGTTAGCATCGTCGTGTTCCAAGAATGGAATTAGTGATGTAGAGACACTGACAATTTGGTTTGGTGCAACATCTAAAAATTGAACATCGTATTTACTAACATACAATACCTTTTCTTCATATCTGACTGTAACATTTTCTGGGATAATATTTCCTTCTTCATCAACGGGAGTTGTTGATGGAGCTATTTTGTAATTTTCTTCTTCATCTGCTGTAAGGTAAACAATTTCGTCTGTTACTTTTCCTTTTACTACTTTTACATAAGGTGTTATCAAAAATCCATATTTATCAATTGTTGAATATACTGAAAGTGATGTAATAAGACCTATATTTGCACCTTCAGGTGTTTCAATTGGACACATTCTTCCATAGTGTGAGTGGTGAACGTCACGAACTTCAAATCTTGCGCGTTCTCTTTTTAATCCACCAGGACCAACTGCTGTAAGCCTTCTCTTGTGTGTAAGTTCTGCAAGAGGATTTGTTTGATCCATAAATTGTGAAAGAGGATTTGTTGCAAAGAATGAATTTATAGTTGCGATAATTGATCTAACATTAATAAGGCTTTGAACTGATATTTTATCAAGAGAAGTATATGTAGCAAGTTTTTCTTGGATCATGAAAACAGCTTTTGAAAATGCTCTTTCAAATTCAATTCTGATAAGTTCTCCAACGGTTCTAACCCTTTTGTTTCCAAGGTGGTCTTTTGTATCCATTGTTCCTGGATGTTTATCTATTTCAATTAAATTTCTTGATGCAAGGACAATATCCATAGGGGTTAAAACATTGGAAGTTTCTGTATATTTAACTCCTTCTACTTCTTCGGGTGATTTACCTTCTACATCAATCAAGTATTTTCTATATGCTTCTTCGAGTCTGTTATTCATTTTAAAACGACCAACTTCAGAAAGTTCAAATCTTTCTTCATTAAAGTAAAGATTATTTAAGAATATTTTTGCAGCATTTATCCTTGGAAGTTCACCAGGTCTTAATTTTCTAAAGATTTCAATATATGCTCTGTTTTCTTCTACGTCATCTCCATATGTATGTTTAAGCTTTTCTAATGTATTTACAGCATATCTGTGAGCTACCTTAATCTTTTCAATTTCAGAATTTGCAAGTTTTTCAATTAATCCTTGAGTTATAACATCACCACGTTTTGCTATTAATTCACCACTTTTAGTCTTAACATCTTCAAGTACGACAAGTCCTTCAGAATGCATTAATGTGTATTCATCATCGACATCAATCCATTGTGGGAAGAGTGATAAAAGTTTTAAGTCATCACTATATCCTAGTGCCTTGAGCAGTAAGAAAAGGTTTACTCTTCTTTTTCTGTCAATTCTTGCATAAAATACTTCATCGTTAAGGTTTAACAATATTTCAAGCCATGCTCCCCTTACAGGCAAGAAATGAGCTACATAAATTGGACGAGTTCCGCTTGTTTTTCTTGGCTCTTCCACAAAATATATACCAGGGCTTCTTACAAGTTGGTTTACAACAACTCTTTCAGCACCGTTGATTATAAATGTTGTTCTTGGAGTCATGTAAGGTAAATATCCCAAGAAGGCTTCTTCTTCTATCATTTCATTTGTGCTGTTATCGGTAATGCGAACTGTTGTATATACTGGAACTGTGTAAGTTAAAAGCCTTTCTTTACATTCTTGAACAGTATTTTGTGGTTCACCAACACGTACAGAAACAAACTCAAGGGAAAATCCCTTTTCCTTTCTCAAATCTGATTTGGAAGATGTTATAGGGGAGAACTTTTTAAGTACTTTTAGTATCCCATTCTCGAGGAAATCCTGGTAAGATTTTGTTTGAATTTCCACGAGGTTGGGAACTGGGATAGGTGCCTGGACCCTTCCAAAAGAAAAACGGGTCCTTTTTCCACTTTTAATCTCTTTCATCCTATCACCTCAGTTAGAAAAAATTTAGGGGGGAATATTACACCAATTATATATTAAAACACAAAAAAACCCCATACACAACACTGTGTACGGGGTTGATACAAAATCTTTTCTTTTTAGAAACTTATGTTACTATTATTTAAGCTCTACTTCTGCACCAGCTGCTTCCAATTTTTTCTTGATTTCTTCTGCTTCTTCTTTTGCTGCGCCTTGTTTTACAACTGCATCTGGTGTTCCTGCTTTTTCTACGAGATCTTTTGCTTCTTTAAGTCCAAGTCCTGTAATTTCTCTTACGACTTTGATAACTTCAATTTTCTTTGCACCGAAGCTCTTGAGAACTACATCAAATTCTGTTTTTTCTTCTGCTGCTGCAGCACCACCTGCTGCTGCTCCTGCCATTGGCATTGCCATAACTGGTGCGGATGCACTTACTCCAAATTTGTCTTCTAACATTTTTACGAGTTCAGCAAGTTCTGCTACTGTCAATTGTTCAATTGCGCTAACGATTTCTTCTAATGTCATACATATACACCTCCTAAAATAAAATTATTCTGATTTTTTATCCTTAATAGCATTAAGAGCATAAAGTAAGCTCTTGAGTGTACCAGATAATACGTTGACAAGTCCTCTGATAGGTCCTTGTACACCACTGACAACCATAGCAAGAAGTTGTTCTTTGGATGGGAGCTTGGATAGATTTTCAACTTCATCAGCGCTAAAGAATTTGCCGTCAAGGTAAAGACCTTTGAATGAAGGAATTCCTTTCATTTCTTTAGAGAAATCATAGATAATTTTTATTGCTTCGATTGGATCTCCGTCTTCAACGTAAAGAATTGCAAGTGGACCAGCAAAAACATCTTCGATTTCTTCTACGTTGTAACCTGCCTCTTTTAGTGCAAGATATGCGACACTATTTTTAATTACTCTATATCTTGCACCGTCAGCAAGTTTTTCTCTAAGTTTTTTTCTTAGGTCTGTAATCTGTGCAACGTTAAGTCCTTTGTAGTCAGAAAAAAGAATTAAAGATGAATTTTTAAAAACTTCTGATAATTCTTTAACTAATTGTTCCTTTTGTGCTCTAGTCAGCAATTTCTCCACCTCCTACAAAAAAATAAACCTCGGATTTCCGAGGCAACAACAAATGGGAAATTGATATTTCCCATTCTGCCTCGGGCAGGCGGCATACGCCTTTATTTAACCTGCCGTCTTCAGCATCGACTAAATTTTACCATACATTTGTAATTTTACAAGTTTATGTTATGTAAACAATGTGTAAATTGTTTTGTTTTAAAACTTTTTCTTAGAAAAAATAAATTAGTTTTTACTATTAAAAGAATTTCCCAATTACAATTATATCATCTCTAAACAGTGGAGACTTTTTAGTTATTTCATAAAAAGCTGAGTTATGATAGCTATTTGCTAAATAGAAATTTTCAATACTTATCCCAGATAATGTTAGTACTTTTGCAATTGTATAAACTGTAAACCAATATCTATGGTCACTGTTAATTACTTCTTTATTTTTCATTGCATTGAGAAAGTTTTCAAATTTAAAAGCATTTGGAACGGTAATTACTATTTTATCTGAAATATTTGAAAATTTGTTTTTGATATTTTTAAGAAAGTTAACAGGGTTATCAACGTGTTCAATTACTTCAGGAATAAGGATGTAATCCCATTTTTCTGATAAAATTTCTGATGGTAAGTCATCTTTTTCGACATCTAAGCAATATAAATCTTTAATCCCAATTTTTTTTTGAATAAATTCGATAGCTTCCTTGTTTATGTCAATTCCTACGCATTTAGCTGCTTTTTTGAGGATTCTGCCATGAAGCCATATATTATTCTCTATTTTTTTTATTATTAAATCTTTATGATCGGCAAATCCAATATGTATTATTTTTTTTGATTCGCATATCTTTTCAAGTAGTTCTGTTCTTAAAAAATAAGGGCTTTCTTGTATAGATATTTCAAGACCATTTGAGAACAATTTTCCAGACAAAAAGTCGGTTAAATTAGATTTTGCATTATTTGACATAAATTTATCAGCTCCTTTTTTATAAAAGTTTAAAAATATTGTTAATTTGACGTTCTAAAGACCATTCGGTTTCTACAAATTTTCTATATTCATTGCTTTTATAATTATTTGAAAGTAAGTCAGGTATTTCAAAAATGTAATTGTAAATCAATTCATTTGGCCACTGTGTTTTTGAACCAGCATAATTTTGAATAATAGGTTTTAATCCACGAGCCATAGCTTCTGCAATGTTGTAGGGATGACCTTCATGAATACTCGTTGAAAGTATGTAATTTTTATCTTCTAGGAAAGCATTTACATCTTTAACCCAACCGTAGATCTTAACATTTTCAGATAGGTCTGTGTTTTTTATAAAATAGTTAAAATAATATTCATAGGTTGGATCTTGGAAATCTCCTGCAATGTGGACTGAACCCAAGAAAAGGAACGAAATAAAAAACACCCCCGGAAGTGATAAAATATAACTATCTAGGGGGTGTTTTTCATTGGCAAAGAAAGGGCA
>NZ_JAIHAP010000045.1:0-13960 GCF_020054775.1 Thermosipho sp. (in: thermotogales)
TCTTTAGAAAGTGCGTTGTAAAGGTCTTTTAAACTTTCATCTTTTGAAATATCCAATTTGTTTACTAAATTTTCATTAGAATGAGCGACAACAAGAGTGTCATATAAAATAGCTAAAGAACCAGAATCATCTTCTTGTTTGATATTATTTAGCTGTTCTTGAAGGAAAGCTTGAGGATAAAAGCCAATTAAAGCAGCTTGGACGTTTCCGCTGAAATCTTTAACAGGAGCAATAACGGCGATGGTATAAGTAGAATCAAATTCAAAAGGAATAAAGATATCATATTCTTTTTCACCTGAAAGAACGGAATCAATAACTTCACTAAATTTATCACTAATATCAGGTGTAATTTCTCCTGTATCATCAAATGTTGTACCTTCACTTAATATTAGGTATGTCCCTAGATAGCCTTCCTTTTTAAGAGAGTTTTTGGCGTTTCTAACCCCCCAAGAAATTTGCTTTTTTCCAAGGTCGGTCGTGGAGTTCATTAAATAAGGAGCAAGCGAACCACCGGTAGCGTATTTATATAGGGGATCAATGATAGTTTTAAGGCCAGCTTGGATGTCCTTTGAGATGGAAGTTAAAACAAGGTTATTAATTTTTTGAGCACCTTGTGAAACATTTTTAAAAGAAAGGTAAGAAGATATTGTTACACTTGTTACAGTTGCAAGAATTGAAACAAGAACAAGCGCAAGAACTAATTTTACTTGTAATTTCATTTAAACACCTCCAATAGGTTCATTTTACTCTATATTATATATTATATCATAAACTATTTTATCAGTTTTTAAATTATTTAAAAGTTTTTTTCACAAGAAAATATGTGTTTGATGTGTAAATAAATTTATTTTTCTTTATATAACTATTCTAATCCTTTTATTTTGAAAGTTTTGAATTGAAACTAATCCCCTCTCTCCTTGAGGGGACTAGTTTTGTTTAATATAAATGGCAGGCAACAATGTGATTTTTAACTTTTTTTAAAGAAGGTTCTGTTTCTTTGCAAATATCCAATGCATATGGACATCTTGGGTGAAATTTGCAACCTTTTGGAGGATTAATGGGATTTGGAACTTCACCTTCTGGGATAATTTTTTCCTTTTTTCTTTTTGGATCAGGTTCAGGAACAGCTGAAATTAATGCTTTGGTATATGGATGCAATGGTTCAGTATAAATTTCTTTAAAATCGCCTATTTCTACGATTTTTCCAAGATACATTACACCAATTTTGTTACATATGTATTTTGTTGTTGCAAGATCGTGAGTAATAAATAGAAAAGTTAAATCAAATTCATTTTTCAGATCTATTAATAATTTTAAGAGCTGAGATCTGACAGAAACATCGAGCATTGCAATTGCCTCATCGGCAACTACAAACTTTGGTCTTAAAATCAAAGCACGTGCTATAACTATTCTTTGTCTTTGCCCACCAGATAATTCGTGTGGATATCTATAGTAAAAATCTTCAGGAGGTGACAGATTTACTCTTTCAAGCATTTTCATTACAAGCATTTTTCTCTCCTGATTGCTACCACCTATATTATGAATTTCAAGACCATGCTTGATTGCATCGCCAACTTTCATATATGGATTTAAAGCAGCCATAGGATCTTGAAATATTATTTGCATGTTTTTTCTAAATTTTCTTAATTCTTCTTTGGAAAGTTTTGTAATATCGGTATCTTCAAAAAATATTTTCCCAGAAGTTGGTTCAATTAATCTTAGAATTAATCGTCCTGTGGTAGTTTTACCACTTCCTGACTCTCCAACCAGTCCGAAGGTTTCTCCTTTTGAAATGCTAAAACTAACTCCATCAACAGCCTTTACAAATCGCTGAGGAACCCTCAAAAGAACTTCTCCAACGGTTCGTTTAACTGGGAAATATTTTTTTAGATTTTCGACTTTAATCATTGTTTCACCTCACTATATAACCAGCATTTAACTTTTGATTCATCAACCTCAACTACTGGTGGTTCCTTTAGTTTACAAATTTCTTTTTTGTATGGGCATCTATCTACAAATCTACATCCAATTGGTGGATTTGAAAGATCGGGTGGAGAGCCATATATATATTTTAAGTCTAAGTCGTTTATGTTTGTGTTTGGAATACTTTGCAGTAGTAATTTTGTATAAGGATGCTTTGGCTTATAATACAAATCTTCACTTTTAGCTTCTTCTACAATGTGTCCGCCGTACATAACACAGATTTTATCGGCCATTTCGGCGACAACTCCTAAATCATGTGTAATTAAAATCATTGACATATCGTATTCTTTTCTTAGTTCATTTAGTAATTTCATAATTTGTGCTTGGACAATAACATCTAATGATGTTGTTGGCTCATCGGCTATTACAAGAATTGGATTTAAAACCAGTGTAAGGGCTATCATAACTCTTTGTCTCATTCCGCCACTGAATTGAAATGAATATTCTTTCATCCTTTCTGGTTCAATTCCAACCTTTTCAAGAACTTTGGCAGTTCTCTTTCGTGCTTCTTCTTTAGTTATTTCTGGTTCATGTGTTTTTAAAGTTTCGTAGAATAATTTTTCTATTTTCATTACTGGGTTAAGCGAAGTCATTGGATCTTGAAAAATCATTCCTATTTTCTTACCCCTTATCTTTCTCATTTTATCTTCAGTAAGATTTATAAGTTCCTGATTTTCTATTTTTACACTACCGTCGTAATATGTTGTGGGAGGAAGAATTTTTAATAATCCTTGTCCAAATGTAGATTTCCCACATCCTGATTCTCCGACAAGGCCAACGGTTTGGCCTTTTTCTATATTTAAACTAATATTGTCTACAGCTTTAACAAATCCTTTTTTTGTTTTGTAGTAGATTTTCAAGTTTTTTGCTTCAAAAAACACAAGATCACCTTCTTTCCCTTATAGTAGGATTTAATAATTCATTTAATCCTTCACTAAACATTGAAAAGCCAAGAACAACTGTTATAATAGCTATTCCGGGGAATAGAAGGCCCCACCAAGCCCTACTTAAAACAAATCTTTGTCCATTACTTAAATCAAATCCCCAATCTGGAGTAGGGGGTGCTATACCTAAACCTAAGAAAGAAAGCCCTGCTTCAGTCATTATTGCATCTGCAAGGTTCATTGATAACACAACCACTATAGATGGTAAGACATTTGGAAAGATATATTTTAAAAGTATTTCACTATTTTTTGCACCTAAAGCCCTTGCAGCTTCTACATATAGTTCATTCTTCACTGAGGACACCTGGTTTCTTATCACCCTAAAATATGTAGGAGTATAAACAACTGCAATTGAAATTGAGATATTTATTATTCCAGGTCCCAGTACTGCAGCTATTGCTATTGCAAGTATCAATCCTGGAAATGAATAAATTGCATCCATTATTAATGTTAATGTTCTATCTAAAGGTCCACCTATAAATCCTGAAATTAATCCAAGAGGAACACCTATTCCGGCTGCAATTGCAACAGCAATAAAGGCAATCATGAGGGCAATTCTTGCCCCGTATATTACTCTACTTAATACGTCTCTTCCTAGATTATCAGTTCCAAAGATGAATTGATCGTTAGGTGGAGTAAGAGCTCTCCCAACTCTTTGTGTTGGATCGTATGGCGCAATTTGAGGAGAAAATATTGCAAGTATAATGAAAAATATTAAGATCATCGCACCGATAAATGTTAACCAACCTGTTCCTGTTCCAAACAAGTCGCTTATAAATTCTCCTATTCTTTCGCTAACAAATTTTTTTCTCACATTATCACCTCTTAATATCTTACTCTAGGATCAACTAAAGCGTTGACAATGTCTATAATAATGCTTATAATCACAACAAAAATAGCAAAAAATATTATTGTTCCCTGAATAGCCGGAAAGTCTCTGTACTTTATTTTTAAAACTAGATAACTTCCAATTCCAGGCCATGAAAAAGTTGTTTCAGTCAATACTGCTCCTGCAAGCAGCAAAGCAAATTGCATACCCATAATTGTAAAAATAGGAACAAATGCATTTCTTACAGCGTGTCCGTATAAAATAACTTTTGGTTTTAATCCTCTTGCTTTTGCTGCTTTAACAAAATCTTTTGAGAGCATTAAGACAGTGTTGTTACGTACCATTCTTAAGAAAATACTTGAGATAACAAGGCCCAAGGTAATACCTGGGAGAAGAAGGTGTTTTAAAACATCCCAAAAAGCTTCCCAGTTCCAATTAAGGATACTGTCCAGTAACAATAAACCGGTTTTTATATCCAAACTTACACGTGGAGATAATCTACCACCTACTGGAAGCCATCTCAGATAAATTCCAAATAGCAGTTGAAGCATTAATCCTAGCCAAAAAACTGGTACTGCATATATAAATATTGAATAAACTCTTGCAGAAATATCCAGAGATTTATCTTTTCGCCACGCCGCCTCAGCTCCCCAGAAAATTCCTATAATTAATGCAAAAATAAATGAAAATATCGTTAATTCTAAAGTGGCTGGAAATCTATCTTTTATTTCGCTCCATACAGGTCTATTAGTCAAAGTTGAAACTCCAAGATCTCCTTTTGTAACATCTTTTAAATAGTTAAAAAATTGAACTACTATAGGTTTGTCAAGTCCAAGTTCATGCCTTTTTGCCTCAATTACTTCAAGTGGAGCCTTACCACCGAGAATTGCCAATACAGGATCGCCAGGTATTATTCTAAGTATAAAAAATATCATTATTAGAAGAATTAGGATCATTGGAAGTGCTAATATTATTCTTGTTATTATGTAGCTTTTTAGAGACACTTTATCTCCTCCTTTAAAATATCCCGCCCGCAAGGGGCGGGATACTTCATATAACCTATAAGATTATTTTCTTTCAAGGATGTAGTAACGGAAGATTTGTGTTGGTTCAAGGATAATTCCATCAATGTAATCATGTGCTTCACAATCTGCAGAACCTTGCCAGAGAGGAATGTAAGGTACTTCTGCTGCATGGAAATTTTGAACAAGTTTATATATCATTTCACGTGAGAATTGATCAGTAGCAGCCCTTGCAGCTACCATTAAATCTTCAACGTTTTTATTTTCATAGAAAGATCCAAGTGATTTTGCACCATTAATACTTAAGAATGGCCATAGGTAATCGTCTGGGTCGAGGTAATCTGGATACCAACCAAGTAAGAAGAGTCCCATGGTTCCGTTTAGGAAGTATTCAACGTAAGTTGACCATTCAGCATATTTGATATTTACTTTTATAACACCTGTTTGTTCTAAGGATTCTTTTAATACTTGTGCAACGTCTGCTTCTGTTGTTCCATAGTGAGATGGAGTATACCAGAGATCTATTACAAGAGGATTGTCTTTTGTATAACCTGCAACCTTTAAAATTTCTACGGCTGCTTTAAGATCCCTTTTCGGGAATACGTCTTCATGACTCCACATGCCAGCTGGAACCATTGAGTATAATGGTTTTGCAAGTCCTACGAATATATCATTAACTATAGTTTCTCTATCAACAGCAAGTGCAATAGCCTGTCTTACAAGAGGATTATCAAATGGTTTTTGTTTTACATTTACTACAAGATACCTTATTTGTGGACTTGCACCGAGGTAAACTTTTATACCAGGTACATTTTTAAGATCTAATATGTCTCTTGGATCTAGGTGTCTGTATGCTATATCAACTTCTCCAGTTTCAAGTGCTAATCTTAATTGTTGAGCATTTTCATAGAATTGGATAATAATTTTTGGTGTTTTTGGTTTTGGACCAAAATATTTTGGATTTTCTTCTAAAACGATTCTTATATCCCTTATCCATTCAGTAATTTTGTAAGGACCAGAAGCAGATGGGGCTCCCTCAAAGAAATTATCTTCAGGAAATACTTTTGGATTTACAGGGAATGCAACTGTATAACCCAATACTGAAACAAATGCTGAAAATTTACTTTTTAAAGTTACTCTAAAAGTAAATTTGTCAACAACTTCTGTTTTTCAACTACGTCAGTCAATAAGAATGCAGGGTCACCATTAAGTTTCATTACCCTATCAAATGAATATTTGAAAACATTTGCATCAATTTGTGTACCATCTTCAAAGTATGCATCTTTTCTTATATGGAAAGTATATACAAGTCCATCATCAGAAACATCCCAACTTTCAAATAGCCATGGTTTAATGTTTGCAGTTCCGATTTCATAGTCTACAGGTCCAGATAAGACATTTTGAAGTATGTTGCTTGAAAAATAATCATAGCAGTTTGCGGGATCAAGTGTTCTTATTTTGTCAGTTGTTCCAACCACAATAACGTCTTTCGATGCAAAAGAAAACACAACAAGCAGCAACCCGATGATAATCATGAATTTTTTCATGAAAATCCCCCCCTCTTCAAGTTTAGTAATCTAATTTTATCATAAAGTAATATTTAAAATCAAATGTTAACAAATGAAAATTTTTATTAAACTAGAGAAAAACAAAAACTTTGTTAATATACAAAAATTTATTTATTTTCGTTTTCTATAGTTTTTTTATCTTTTTTATCTTTTTTTTTAATAACATTTTGTACTTTTAAAAGTTATAATGAGTGTATATTTAAGAAATGAGGCTAAAGTTGGAATTTGTTTTGGATGTTGACATAATCTTGCCGGTTGGTTTTAACAAGTACATACAGGCATTGATTTATAACTTATTTAGCACAAAATTAAGAAAGTTTGTGCATGAAGAAGGATTTAGAGGGAAGAAAAAATTTTCTCTCTTTTGTTTTTTTTCTATTTTAGAAAGAGGAAAATTTTTTAAAAATATGAAAATCTTTAATTTTGGGAAAAAGATAAGTTTTTTTATTTCATCTCCTGTTAATATGTTAATGAAGGATTTGGTTACAAATTTATTCAAAGGTGATGAGTTTATATTAGGTGAAAATAGAATATATTTATCATCAGCTATGGCTGTGATAAAGAACGTTTCTGGAGATAGTATTAAAGTAAAAGCTTTAACGCCAATTGAAGTTCATAGAACTTATAAAGGAAGCGGAAAGAATAAGACTAGGTATTTTACTCCATTTGAAAGTGAATTTGTAGAGTTAATAAACCTCAATATAAAGAACAAATGGGAAGCTTTTTATAAAGAAAAGTTGGATAAAGATATCGAAATAGTTCCGCTCTTTGATGATGAAAGATATAAAAGTGTTGTTTATTATGGTTTTGGTGAAAAAAGATTTGTTATAGAAGGCTGGAAGGGAAGTTATCTATTAAAAGGAGATAATGAAATTCTTTCTTTTGTATACGATACAGGGCTTGGTAGTAAAAATTCACAAGGATTTGGATTTATAGAGTAAGGGAGGAATTTAATGTTAAAGCAGATGATAGATTTTTCAAAGAAATTAAAAAGAGAAAATTTCTATTTTCAAGATGAAGAACTAGGTGAAGACATTGTTTATGTAATTATATCATTAGAAGATAAAAAAAGTTTTTACTATGTATAAAAGTTTGTGCCTTACCTTGTAGGAATTGAAACAAGAAAAATCAATAAAAAATAATGGCTCCTTGTGGAGCCATTATTTTTGGTTTTGCTATTTAATTTTCTTTAAACTTTCAGATTTCCTTCTATTATAATCTTTGCTTTCCCACCTATGAAAACTTTTTCATTTTCAATTTTTCCAAATATTTCCGATTCCCTGTTCATTGATTCACCTTGAATAATTTTGTATACTTTCTTTTCATCAATTATATTATTTTTGTATAGGTAATATAACAATGCACCATTTGCTGTGCCGGTTGCTGCTTCTTCATTTATTCCATATAACGGTGCAAAATCTCTTGTGTTTGCAAGCGCTTCTTTTTCATCTAAAGTAAATAAGTGAAAACTTACAATGTTGTTTTCTTTTGTAAACTCTTTTATTTTTTCAAGATTTGGTTCTAATTTAAGTAATGTTTCTTTCTTTTTTATTGGAATAAGTAGATCCCATAGCCCAGTATATGAAGCCTGCAGTTTAAAACGTTCATCTAATTCTTCAAAGTTTATACCTAATATTTCTGCTATTGTTTCTTTATCATAAACTTTTCCAAGCTCAGGTTTTGCTTGTTCCATCAAAACTAAGTCATTTTCTATTAAAATAGTTAATTTTCCAACGTTTGTATGTAGATTGTATTTATTGTTTGGAAAAACTAAGTTTTTTTCTTTTAGTACACAAAAAGTGGCGATCGTTGCATGACCACAAAGGTCAATTTCTGAAACTGGTGTGAAATACTCTATTTTAAAGTCATTTTCAGATATCTTTTTAATAAAAGCTGTTTCAGAAAATTTAACTTCACTTGCAATAAGTTGCTTTATACTTTTTGGAATATCTTCTTTTAAAATAACAACACCAGCAGGATTGCCTTTGAAAGGATCATTAGCAAAAGCATCTACTACATAAAAATTCATTTTGCAATTACCTCTTCTACCTCATTGTATGGGGGTTCTTTACCAGGATCATCTGAAACCCAAGAATATATTATCTTGCCTTCTTCATCAATTACATAAACTGCTCTCTTTGAAACAGTGTAGTTTTCTATTCCTACAAAGTTTTCGTGTACTCCTCCATATTTTCTTGAAACTATGCCACCAAAATCAGAAAGTAGTTCAAAATTTAGTCTGTTTTTTTCAGCAAATGCTTTGTTTGCAAAAGGTGAATCTACGCTAATACCAAAAACTTTTGCATTTAAATTGTTAAATTTTGCCATCATATCTCTAAAAGAACAAAGTTCTTTTTCACATACACTTGTAAATGCTCCAGGATAGAAAACTAAGACTATTTTTTGCCCTATTAGTGATGAAAGTTTAACCTTCTCAAGTTTTGTATTTACAAGTTCAAAATCAATATACATACTGCCTTTTTCTAACATAATCTCACCCCTTAATTAGTTATACCTAACTGAACAATTAGATTATAACATATTTTAAAAAAATAACAAAATCTTAAAATTATTTATGATATACTCAAATGATATAATATATTCAAGAAAGGAGAGTGAAAATATGGATTTGACAAAAATAAAGAAGATAGCTCTTGTTGGTGCAACAACCAACAGAGAAAAATTTGGAAATATAATTTTGAGGGATTTAACAAAAAAGGGTTTTGAAATTGTTCCTGTTACTCCAAGATATGATGAAATAGAGGGAATAAAGACTGTAAAGTCAGTTAAAGAACTTTCTAAAGATATTGATTTGATAGTTTTTGTTGTTCCACCGTCAGTTGGAATAGAAGTTACGAAAGAGGCGGTAAGTGAAGGGTTTAAAAACCTATGGTATCAGCCAGGTGCTTATTCTCAAGAAATTGATGAGTATTTAAAAAGTGTTGGTATTGAAGCTGTGCATGATATATGTATTATGGTAGAAACAAATAGGAGGTGATTATATGAATTATATGGAAGAATACAAAGCTTGGCTTGAAAGTCCTTATATTGATGATGAAACAAAAAAAGAACTTTTGTCCATTAAAGATAATGAAGAGGAAATCAAAGAGAGATTCTTTAAATATCTTGAATTTGGTACCGCCGGTCTTCGTGGGAAGATAGGAGCAGGTACAAATAGAATGAATAAATACATTGTTGCAAAAGCAACTCAAGGTCTTGCACAATTTATTCTCGAAAAAAGTGATCCAAAAATGGGAGTAGTTATAGCATACGATGTTAGACACTTTTCTAAAGATTTTGCAAGGATAGCAAGTGAAGTTTTAGCTGGCAATGGAATTAATGTTTATATTTTCGATGATATAAGACCCACACCTATGCTTTCTTTTGCAGTAAGGCATTTAAGAGCTACAGCAGGTATTGTGATAACTGCAAGTCACAATCCACCAGAATATAATGGATACAAGGTTTATTGGAAAGAAGGTTCCCAAATTTTAGATGATGTTGCAATTCCTGTACAAGAAAACATCAAGAAAATAAAGGATTTTGGAGAAATTAAGTATCTTAACTTTGATGAAGGTGTAAAAAGAGGGATCATTAAGGTAATTGGAAAAGAAGTTGATGAAGCATACTATGAAAAAGTCTTATCCCTTGCTTTGAATGATGATATTGATAAAAATATAAGCATTGTATACACTCCTTTGAATGGAACGGGAAATATTCATGTTAGACATGTATTAAAAGAAAGAGGTTTTAATAATGTTTATGTAGTTAAAGAACAAGAACTTCCAGATCCAGATTTTAAGACAGTAGGTTATCCAAATCCAGAGGATATAAAGGCGTTTAAGCTTGCGCTTGAACTTGCAAGAGAAAAAAACGCTGACATTGTTCTTGCAACCGATCCTGATTGTGATAGACTTGCCGTTATGGTAAAGCACAACGATGAATATATTGCATTAAATGGAAATCAAACAGGTGCTGTTTTGATTAATTATTTGCTTTCTCAAAGGAGCAAGAAAGGATTATTAAAAGAAAAGAGTATGATTATAAAGTCTATAGTTACTGGAAATTTGGGCAAGAATGTTGCAGAGAAATATGGTGTTTTAACCTTTGAAACTTTGACTGGTTTTAAAAATATTTGTGGACTTGAAAACAAACTTGAAAAAGAAGGATATCAATTTGAATTTGGATATGAAGAAAGCATAGGATTTGTTACTGGAAATTTTGTGAGGGATAAAGATGGAGTTATCTCTGCTATGATGCTTTCAGAAGCTGCTGGTTATTACAAAAAACAAGGAAAAACTCTCGTAGACGTCTTAAATGATTTATATAAAGAATACGGTTATTATCTTGAAAACAACTTTTCTTTAATATATGAAGGAATAGAAGGTATGGAAAAGATAAAAAGGATCATGGAATATTATAGAAACAACTTCCCAAAAAAGATAGGAGATTTAAATTTAGAAAAGTATATTGACTATCTTGAGGGAAATATTTACAATGTAGATGGAGAAAAAATCGGAGAAGTAAATAAGGATCATATACCATCTTCCAATGTTTTAAGATTTTTCTTTGAAGATGGTAGCTGGTATGCAGTAAGACCATCGGGAACTGAACCAAAATTAAAGGTGTACATTTATTCTTTTGCAACTAACAGAGAAGAATCAGAAAGAAAATTAAAACTAATAGAGGAAACATTTAGAAATATTGTTGATAAGATATAGTGAAAAAATTTTAAAGAGAAACCCCCAAATTGGGGGTTTTTTAAATTATATATGTTTTTAATCATTAAAGCTAAAAGTTTTGCTTATTGATATTATTCTTTGTCATCATATATTCTTTTTTCTCCGGTGATTTTCTGGATAGGTGCGATATCTTGTGTAACTTCCAAGGTTCCGAGATACTTCCCATTTTCATCTCTAACTGCAAAATATTGAATATAGACATATTTTTCGCCAAGTTTAAGCCAAAAATCTGCTTTATCTCTCTTTCCGGATTTAAAATCGGAAAGGATTTTGTTTACTATTTCTATACTTTTTTCTGGATGACAATTTTGAACTTTTCTTCCAATTATTGTTCTACTTCTAACAAATATTCTATCTTTTGTTTCACTAAAATATTTTACTTCATCGTTTTCATCTACAAATGTTATATCAACTGGTAAGGTATTTAATATCCAGAGAAGTTGTTTTTTTGTCAAAACACCACTTGGAAATTCAATTTTATCACTTGAAGATTTTTCAAGATATTTTTTTATCATAGAATTAATCTTGTCAATTGTTATATCTTCGTCATTAATATTGTCATCTTCTTTTGAATATTCTTCAGGCTTGTAGCAACAATATCCTATTTTGTCAAATTCTTCCCTAATCGTTTTCCATTCTTCATCTGTTATTGTTTCAAGAGATGATGGAAATAGCACGAAGTGTTCTTTGTATATATGGTTTAATATTAGATCAACCATTGCAGTGCTAATATTCCACAATTTCTCTTTTAGATCTTCAAAATTAATCTGCCTATTCTCTTTTAATTGTTTAAGCTCTTTTCTTAAAGTTCTAAAAACGTCATGTTCTTTCCACATTACCATAGGTGGTTTTTCAATTCCGTGTTTTTCAATGACCGGGAATAAAACATTTTCTTCTTTTTGAAAATAAAGTTCAAGATTTTCAAATTCATCGATAAATTCTTGGATTTTTATAATTAGTGGCATAGCTTCAGAAAAATTATCTTTTTGATTTATTTGATCAACTAGTTTTTTAAATTCGACAACCTTTTCTTGAAAATGCTCATGTTCCTTTACAAGTATATAAATAGGATGCCACTTTGGGACATCAAGGGTAGGGCCTTTTGTTTTGCTTTCTAAAACATCAATGTGAATGTTACATACTTTTCTAACTTCATCAATGCTTATTCCTTCTTCTTTCATAAGCTCTTGCTCGACAATTGCTATTTCAAGTGGTGAAATTTCAGAGAGAATTTGTTTGATTTCTTTTTTCAATTTTTCACTATCTTCTGTTTTAGTTCTTTTAAGAAGATTTTTTAAATATTCTCTTTTGTTGAATACCTCGCTCATATTAACACCTCCAAAGTGACTTAGTCTTTACTAATTACATTATATCATTAATTTATTTTGTTGTGTGTAATGTAGATTACGGTTTAAAAATTTTTTGGGTTCATGATAAAATATTCGAGAGAATAATCTAATTAAGAATAGGGAGGAAAGATTTATGTTTAAGTTTATCTTTCTATTTATTGTTGTATTTGAAGTTTTATGGGAAGAAATATTATTATTTTTGAATCTTAAATATTCTACTTCTAAAGATGCAAGCGTTCCTGAAGTTTTGAAAGATAAAATTTCTGATGAAGATTTTGAAAGATCTAAAAGATATTTGAGGGATAAAACTTTGCTTGAATCTTTTTCTCAGCTTATTAAGCTTGGTGTCACTTTAATACTTTTACTTTACGGTTTTCCATTTCTTGAAAATGTAGTTTTGTCATTTTCAAATTCAATAATCATTCAAGGGTTATTATTTTTTGCACTGTATGGACTTATAACTTTTCTTGTAAATCTACCTTTTAATATTTATTCAACATTTGTTATTGAAGAAAAATATGGTTTTAACAAAATGAATGCTAAGACTTTTGTTGTTGATATAATTAAAAGTTTTGTTGTATCAATAATATTATTTGTCCCTTTAATTTCTCTTCTATTGTGGATATTAAGTGTAGATCAGAATTGGTGGTGGAAGGTTTCTATAGGATATATACTATTTCAGGTAATTTTAACTTTAATATATCCAATATTTATTGCACCAATTTTTAACAAATTTACTCCTTTAGAGGATGAAAAACTAAAAGAAGAGATAAATAAATTACTTAAAAAGGCTGGCTTTAACATATTAAGTATTTACGTAATGGATGCATCAAAGAGGACAAAAAAACAAAATGCAGCACTTACTGGAATTGGAAAATCAAAGAGAATTGTATTATACGATACAATTTTAGATTATTCAACAGAAGAGATTTTAGCAATTATAGCTCACGAGCTTGGACACAGTAAAAGAAAGCATATTCCAAAGCTTTTGACAATTATATCAGTGCTGTACACAGTTATATTTTACCTTGTAAATGTTGTTTATAACTATATATTAAGTAGCAACTTATTTGGAATAAATATGAGTTATACAGCATTTACATATTCATTTATATTTATTAGCTCAGTTGTATATTTTGCAATACCGATTATTAATTTCTTGCAAAGAAAGTTTGAGTTTGAGGCAGATAGGTACTCAGCAGAGCTTTTGGAAACACCAGAATATCTAATTTCATCTTTAAAAAGTCTAGTAAAAGAAAATCTTTCAAATGTAAATCCGCTTCCTTTATACAAAGTTTGGCACTACAACCATCCTTCGCCAGAGGAAAGAATAAAGAATTTACTAAAGTTAAAAAAATGATTACACAATAATAGATCTAAGTAAAATAAATAAAAAAGCTACACTTTTTCATTAAAAGTGTAGCTTTCAGACTGTTGACAAACTCCCGCTTCTAGTAGTAAAATTAGACTAGAAGCGGGTTTTATTCATTTTGTTGGCATTTTTTAGAAAAGATGGGGGGATA
>NZ_JAIHAP010000046.1:0-13926 GCF_020054775.1 Thermosipho sp. (in: thermotogales)
AAACTTGTAAAATCAAGTTAACAACCACAATAAAGGGGAGGTGTTTTCATGAAAAAATTTTTAAGTGTCATTATTGCAGTTTTAGTCGTAAGTATCTTATTTTCACAAGTAGAAGTAGTATTTTGGCATGGTCTTTCAAGAGATCCTGATAAAAGTAGTATTGACAAAATCATTGCAGAATTTGAAAAAGAAAATCCGGACATTAAAGTTAAAGTTGTACTTGTCCCTGCTGCAGAAACCGATTCAACCAAACTTTTAACAGCTGTAGCAGCCGGTACAGGGCCAGATCTAGTTTATCTAGATAGATTTACTGTCTCACAAAGAGCTGCTAACAATGTTCTTGAACCTATGGAAGATTATTTAAAAATGGCAGGAATAAATATCGAAGAAATGAAAAAGCAATTCTACGATTTTGCCATTGAAGAATGTATTTTCAATGGAAAAATGTGGGCTCTACCATTTGATACAGACGTTAGAATTCTTCTTTATAATAAAAAACTCTTAGAAAAAGCAGGCTATTCAAAGCCACCAAAAACTGTATATGAAATGATAGACGTAGCTGAAAAACTTACCGTTGAGGGAAAACGTGGAAGGTATGAAACTGTAGGCTTTATACCATGGTATGCACAAGGTTGGCCATATACTTGGATATATGCATTTGAAGGTAAAGTATTTGACAAAAAAACGGGAAAATTCGTATTCGCAACTGATCCAGGCGTTATTGAAGCATATAAATGGCAAAAAGAATGGGCAGATAGATTTGGCTATGAAGCATTAAATGCTTTCGGCTCACTGCAAATAGGGGATTTAAATCCATTTACGGCAGGAAAACTTGCAATGATCGTCGATGGAAATTGGACTATATCTGGGCTAAGAATGTTTGCTCCTAAAGATTTTAAATATGAAATCACTGGTATTCCAACAAAGAGTGGTCACCCAGTTACCTGGGCCGGTGGTTGGAGCCTTGCAATTCCAAAAGGTGCTAAAAATAAAGAAGCCGCTGCAAAACTTGCATATTTTATTGCTACAAAAGGTCAAGTAATTTACTCAGTTGATACGTTGCACCTTCCAACATATAAACCTGCAGTAGATGATTTTCTAAAGAAAGATCCTTCGCAAAAGGTTTTTGTAGATTTACTGGATCACGCAAAAACAAGACCACCACTTCCAGTCGGCGCACTTTTGTGGGACAAATTAGTTGAAGCAAGAGATTTTGTTTTAACAGGTCAAAAATCAGTTGAGCAAGCTCTATTAGACGCTCAAAAAGAAGTACAAGAAGAATACGACAGAATAATGCAAAGAGTAGGTGGTAAATAATGAAAAAAATAATTATTATATTATTCTCAATTCTTTCTATAGCTATTTTTGCACAAATTCCTGAAAGTTCATACTGGTATCCAAATGATATTTTAGATTGGTCCCCACAAACAGACTCACAAGCAATTTATAACGTTTCACATGTTCCACTCGCAAGAAGAGTTATAGGATCACCTATTACCGATAGTGCAAGCAAAGACATAAAAATAATGACTTTATCAATAATGAATCCATCAACCAGTGGAATGCCTTCTCAAGGAAGTAACAATTCTTTTAAAGCATACCCTTTCACTTTCTGGCAATATGTAGATTATTTAGTTGCTTGGGCTGGTTCAGCCGGTGAAGGAATTATTGTACCACCAAGTGCAGATGTAATAGATGCCGCCCATAAAAATGGTGTATACGTGCTTGGAACAATCTTTTTCCCTCCTAATGTATATGGAGGAAGAAGAAATTGGGTAGATCAATTACTAAGAAAGGAAAATGGAAAATTTGTCATAGCAGACAAATTAATTGAAATAACAAAATACTATGGTTTTGATGGCTGGTTTATAAACCAAGAAACAAACGGCTGTAAAGATTCGCATGTAAAAGATATGATAGATTTTCTAAATTACATAAAAGAAAAGGCTCCATGGATGAAATTAGTCTGGTACGATTCAATGTCAAATACTGGTGCTATAGAGTGGCAAGGTGAATTAAACGAGAAAAACGTTGTCTTTCTAAAAAACAATGATAAGTATATTTCCGACGCAATATTTATAGACTTTAGATGGCAATCACTTAAAAGACCAGAGACTATTGAAAACACAATAAATACTATGAAAAAATACAATATATCTAAAGACAGAGTATTTGTAGGATTTGATCTTCAAGCAAATGGATACTATACGTACTCAAACTGGCCAAAAATTATAGATGAAAATGGAAAATTAAAAGTATCATTAGGTTTTTATTGCCCCAGTTGGGCTTATTATTCCTCAAAAGAAATTAAAGAATTCTGGGATAAAGAAGAAACCCTTTGGATAGCAGACCATCCTGTGCTAAACTACCACTCAAAAGAAGATTTTTTCAAAATCGAATGGAATAAGGATTATGAACAATACAAGTGGCAATCTCCTGCAAAATTCGTTGTAGAAAAATCCCCTGTTACATCCCTTCCGTTTATAACATTCTTTAATGCAGGACATGGATACAAGTTCTTTATAGACGGAAAAGTCGCAAAAGATTCTGAATGGAATAATAGAAGCATGATGGATGTATTCCCAACATATAGATGGAAAATAGATGGAAATGATGTAAATATATCAGTTGACTATTCAGATGCATACTATGGTGGTTCATCACTAAAATTTGAAGGAAAACTCAAAAAAGACCAAGAGACAAATGTAACTTTATATATCACAGATTTAAAAATCAACGATAACACAACTTTAGAAAGTGTAATAAAGGGCACTGGAAATATAAAGGTATCCTTAGTTTTAAATTACAGCGACAACACTTCAAAAGAATTTCCTTTAAAATTCTTTAATGATTGGGTTAATACAATCTACAACTTAGAAAACAACAAAACCATTACATCAATTTCTCTCAAAATAGTGGCAATAGAAGATACAAGTTACAGCTTTAACTTAGGTATGATAGGACTTATACCTGTCAAAAATTATGATACACACGTAGGAGATGTAAAAATTGACAATATAGAATTCAAAGAAGGTCTTCTCTATGCTCAAATTAATCTTCACTGTGAAAATTCAAAAGCTAAATACTATGAAATATACAGAATTCTTCAAAATGGTGAAAGAAGACTTGTATGGGTATCCTACAATCCTTACACATATATCACTCAGATCAAAAGAGATGGGAAAGAAAAATTTACCACACTGGAAGTTGTTGGAGTTTCAGAAGGATTTACAAAAAGTACTCCTAAAAAAGTTACATTTCAATGGCCTCCATATCCAAAGCCAAAGGCGAACTTTGAAGTAAGCAACACTATTATATTCCCAGAAAGTACTGTTACATTCAAAAATCTCTCTTCTGAAGTTACAGAAAAGGTCCTATGGATTCTTCCTGGAGCAACTCCAAACGTGTCTAGAGAATGGAATCCTACAGTAACTTATAAAGAAGAAGGAATATATCCTGCCATATTGGTCGCAATAAACAGCGAGGGGGAAGATGTAAAAATATTCAATCCACTAATTGTGGTTACAAAAAAAGCAAAAGAAATTAAAAATCTTGCTTTAAATAAAAAGACTTACGCAAGCTCTAATGTACCAGCAGAAAAACCTTCTATGGCTGTCGATGGAACAGTTGAAAACAATAGTAAATGGTGTGCAGTTGGAGATCTTCCACATTGGATAGTAATTGACTTTGAAAAAGAAGTAATAATTAGCAGTGTCACCATAAAACACGCTGAAGCAGGACATGAATCTGCTGACTGGAATACTAAAGATTTTAGACTCCAAGTAAGTAACGATGGAATAAACTGGAAAGATGTTGCAATAGTAAGAAATAATACAAAAGGAGTAAGCACACATTCATTTGCACCTGTAAAAGCAAGATTCTTTAGGTTATTTATTGAAACTCCTACACAAGTCGGAGATAAAGCTGCAAGAATCTATGAAATTGAAGTATATGGACTTGAATCATTCTAATCTATTTATCGCCCCATGTGCTCTAGCACGTGGGGCATTCACAGGAGGGATTTAGATTGAAAAAGAAAGAGCTAAGAGAAATTGGCAAAGGCCTTATATTTATTTCCCCTTGGTTAATTGGTTTTATAGTCTTTACATTAATTCCATTTATAGCTTCTTTTTACTATTCTTTTACCGAATTTAGTATTACAACGGATGTAAAATGGGTTGGAACAGAAAATTACAAAAGAATATTCAACGATCCTTTATTTTGGAAAAGCCTTAAAAACACACTTGTTTTTGCAATAGGACTTGTTCCACTTGGTCTTGTTGTGGCACTTTCAACAGCATTTCTTATGAACAAACCATTGAAAGAAGTTTCATTTTATAGAGCAGCAATTTATATGCCATCAATTGTCCCAGCATTTGCGTTTTCTGCAGTTGTAACATGGTTTTTCCATCCATACCTTGGACTCGTAAACAGCATTTTAGAACTTTTTGGAATTAACGGCCCGTTGTGGCTAAGTAGTGAAAAATGGGTAAAACCTACAATAATAATTGCGGCACAATGGGGTGTTGGAAGCGCAATGCTTATATTCTCAGCAGCATTAAAAGATATACCAAAAGAACTTTATGAATCTGCAAAAATAGATGGTGCAAAGAGTTTTACTATGTTCAGAAAAATAACTTTGCCATTAATAACGCCAACTATTCTTTACTATCTTATTACTTCAACTATAGGAGCTCTTCAAATATTTGATCTTCCAATGTTGTTGACAAATGGCGGACCTGCTAACGCTAGCATGTCACTTTCCATGTATATTTATAAACACGCATTTACATATACGAATATGGGGTATGCTTCTGCGCTTTCCTGGATATTATTTTTCTTGACATTTGTTTTGACAATAATATACTTTATCACTTCAAAAAAATGGGTTTATTATTTTGGAAATTAAGGGGTGAATGCAATGAAAAATACATATATAGTAAGAAGAATAATTCTTATCTTAATAACATTCATTTATTTACTCCCATTTTTCTGGATGGTTGGAACATCCTTAAAACCAGATAGTGAATTATTAACTTTTCCACCAAAAATATTTCCTGAAAATCCAGATTGGTCAAATTATGCAAAAGCTCTAGAAAAATTCCCTTTTTTTACATACCTTAAAAATAGTATAATAATAACCATAGGAAACTTAATTGGAGTTATTTTATCTGCTCCATTTGTTGCATATGGTTTTTCAAAAATAAAGTGGCGCGGAAGAGAATTTTTATTTGCTACAATGATGGCAAGTATAATGCTACCTGGAGCAGTTACAATGATACCTGTATTTTTAATATACAAAAAACTTGGCTGGTTAAACACATTCCTTCCACTTATAGTTCCAGCATTTTTGGGTGGAGGTGCTATGAATGTTTTTTTAATCAGACAATTTTTCAATACTATTCCAAACGAAATTCTTGAAGCTGCTAGAATCGATGGAGCAAGTGATTTTAAAATCTTCTTCAAAATTATGCTACCTCTTTCAAAACCAGTTCTTGCACTTATATCACTTTTTACATTCACAGGAAGCTGGAATAATTATATGGGGCCATTAATTTATATAACCAGTGAAAGTAAATATCCACTTGCACTTGGAATGCCAATGTTTATGAGCCGATATGGAACTTATTGGAATCAGGCAATGGCAGCCGCAACACTTACACTCATTCCTACTATTATTTTCTTCTTTGTGGCCCAAAAATACTTAATCGAAGGAATTAAACTTTCCGGATTGAAGTAAGGAGGAGATCAAAGATGATTCCCTGGGAAGATAGATCAAAAGATTGTAGTGATGTTATATGGAGATATTCAAAAAATCCAGTAATTAAAAGAAATCAAGCTAGAAATTCAAACAGCATATTCAACAGTGCAGTTGTAAATTTCAAAGAAGGTTTTGCAGGAGTTTTTAGAGTTGATGACACAGAAAGAAACATGAATTTAAGACGTGGTTTTAGCAAAGATGGAATAAATTGGAAAATTGATGATAATACTATAGATTTTATTCGAGAAAATGAAGAGATAGAAAGTGAATACAAATATGATCCAAGGGTAGTATATATAGAAGATAGATACTGGATTACTTGGTGCAATGGCTATCATGGTCCAACTATAGGTGTTGGATTTACTTTTGATTTTAAAAAATTTTACCAAATAGAAAATGCATTTTTACCATACAATAGAAATGGTGTGCTTTTTCCAAGAAAAATAAATGGAAAATACGCAATGCTTAGTAGACCGTCAGATAAAGGACATACACCTTTTGGTGATATTTTTTACAGTGAAAGTCCTGATATGATTCACTGGGGAAATCATAGATTTGTAATGGGGTCAGGATACAGTCCATGGCAATCACTTAAAATCGGAGCAGGACCTAGCCCCATAGAAACAAAGGAAGGATGGCTTTTATTTTACCATGGAGTACTTTTATCATGCAACGGTTATGTCTACAGTTTTGGAGCAGCTTTATTAGACCTTGACAAACCATGGAAAGTAATAAAGAGATCAAAAAAATATCTTTTATCACCACAAATGATATATGAACAGATCGGTGATGTTCAAAATGTAGTTTTTCCAGTTTCTGCACTGGTCGAAGACAATAAAGTTGCAATATATTATGGAGCAGCTGATACAGTTACTGCACTTTGCTTTGGCTATATAAATGAAATAATTGATTGGCTTAAATATGAAAATTAATAGGAGGAACGAATATGATCCCACTTTATCTGAAAATTGCAAATTATCTTGAAACTAAAATCTTAAAAGGAGAATATTTACCTGGAGATAAGATCCCATCAGAAAATATACTTTCAGAGCAATTTAATACAACCAGAACAACTGTAAGAAAGGCATTAGCAGAACTTGAAAAAAAAGGGATCATTACCAGAGTATTTGGCCTTGGCACATTTGTTACAGAAATAAATATAGTTTCAAAGAAAAAAATAGGGATTATAGTTCAAAACACAAAGATCGTTTATGGAATAATAAAATTCTGCTCTAAAATTGGAAGCAAATGTTTTGTTGTCGAAAGAGTAGAGAATCTTGAAGCTGAAAAACAGGCAATAAAACAACTTTTATCTATGGGTGTTGATGGAATAATTATGGAGCCAACTGTAAATAGCATAGCAAACGACATTTTAAAATCACTACTCCAAAATAATTTTCCAGTTGTATTTGTTGATAGATCTATCGATATAGGTTTTCCAGTTCCTACCGTAATTAACAACAACTACAGTGGAGGAAAAATGCTTGGTGAACACATGAGAAAAGTTCATAAAATAAAAAGTGCAATTTATGTAACCAGTGAAGATATGACAATTTCAAGCGTATATGAAAGATACAATGGTATAAAAGACGGGCTCAAATTTTCTCCAGAAATAATCAAAGTCCCAAAAATAGACGGAGATTATTCACAAATAATTAAATTTGCTAAAAAGGTAGATGCAATATTCTTCTGCAATGATATGATGGCTGTTAGGGGAATAACCACACTTTTACAAAATAACATCAAAATTCCAAATGATATTAAAGTTTTAGGATACGACAATGATTATGTTTCAAAAATCGTGAATCCAAAACTTACAACCGTAAATCAGGATTTATCTCTTATTGGAGAAACTGCTGCTTCATTAATGGTAAGTCTCATAAAGAACGAGAAGGTAGAACTTGAAAATAAAATTGAATCAAAACTCATAATCAGAAAATCTTGCGGATGCAAAGAAGAGGAGGAGAAAAATGTACAGAGGAAAAGACAAAGAAATTAGTCACTTAAAAAGAGCTCTTTCTGAAATATATCCATATTGCATTCTAAAACGTGAAGAATACAAAGGTTGGAAACATGATGGAAAAGAAATTTCTATACCATATGAATGGTCTCTCCAAAAAATTACATTCGAAAATGAATTTAAAATTGACAGTAAAAATACATACTTAAGAGCATGGTTTGGTGGTGAAACACTTATATTTATTGATGAACAACCAGTAGGAGAAATAAATCCATTTCATAAGGAATTTGATTTATCACCATATTGTGATGGAAATGTTCATTCAATAAAGGTTGAAACTGTTCCAAGAGGATTATTTGGAACAAAAGAAAATCCAGTTTTCAACGAATCCTTCTTAATTTACTACGACATTGAATTAAAAAAGGCCCTAAACTTTGTGTATAACGTAATTCAGGTTGCAGAAGAAACCTCGGACCAATATTTAGCACAAGCTTTAATTAATATTACCGATGAGTTTCTTTCATCTATTTATGTTCCAAGAAATACTAAAGAATATCTAAAAAATGTTCTAGACAATCCGGCAATTATACAAGAAATTAAGAGTGTATGGAATCCACCCAAACTTGAATACACCAATTCCAGAAATAACAGTGATGTAAAAAAAAGTTTTCTAGAAAAATTTAATAACTTTAAGGAAAAGGTTAAAAATATTCCATTTCCAAAGTATGGAAAAGTTTTTGTAGTTGGTCATGCACACATAGATTATGCATGGCTCTGGCCCATAAACGAAACAAAAAGAAAAATAGCAAGAACTTTTTCAAATGCAGTAACTCTTTCTAAAAAATACAAAGAGTTTATCTACACACAATCTTCTGCAAAAATGTACAAAGATATAAAGGAAAATTATCCTGAGTTGTTTGAAGAAATAAAAAAATTAGTTTCCGAAAATAGATGGGAGCCTGTTGGAGGAATGTGGGTTGAATCTGATTGTAATGTTCCCTCCGCTGAATCATTAATTAGGCAATTTTACTATGGCCAAAAATTTTTTGAAAAAGAATTTGGAAAAAAATCTAAAACTTGCTGGCTCCCCGATGTCTTTGGCTTTTCATGGATTTTACCACAAATATTAAAAGAAGCTAACATAGACTACTTTGTCACAACCAAACTTTACTGGAACGAATCAAACGAATTTCCATACGATTTATGTAAATGGCGCGGTATAGACGGTAGTGAAGTCATTTATTACAGCTACAAAAACATGGAAGAAGGCTATAACGGAAAAATTTCAGCCAAATCTATAATCAACACATTTGAAAATTTTAGGCATAAGGATATAACATCTTCAATTCTTCTGTCCTTTGGATACGGTGATGGCGGAGGCGGTCCAACAGAAGAAATGTGTGAAAACTACTACGCTTTAAAGGAAATCCCAGGAATACCACAAGTTGAATACAGTACTGTAGATGACTTTACCAAAAATCTTCCAAAAGAAAATATCCCTGTCTGGGATGGAGAGTTGTATCTTGAGCTTCATAGGGGAACACTCACCTCACAATCTAGAACAAAAATATTACACAAAAAATGCGAAGATAAACTAAGAGAAATTGAAATATTAAACGCACTCTATGGAAAAAATTATCAAGAAGAAATTGATGAGCTCTGGGATATAGTTTTATACAATGAATTTCATGATATTTTGCCTGGTTCCTCAATTCACGAAGTATATCAAGACGCAGAAAGAGATCTCAATAAAGTTTTAGAAAAAGCAGAAACTATTAAAAGACAAATTCTAACAAAAACTAGTAAAAACAAACTCGTAATATTTAATCCTTCTTCATTCAAACAAAAAATATACTTTGAATCTAATAAATTATTAAATCTTGAATTAGATGGAAAATCACTAAAAGTTCAAAAAACGTACGATGGAAAGTATCTTTATTATATAGATAAATACATTAACCCCCTTGAAACTATACAGTTAAATATCAAAGATAAAATACCAGAATTTGAAGACAAACCATTTGAAAATAAATTAATAGAACTTATCATATTTGAAGATGGAAGCATAAATATATTCGACAAAAAAACTAATAAATATCTCTTCAAAAATAGTGGAAATATTTTAATGCTTTACAAAGACATTCCATATTACTGGGAAAACTGGGATATCGATGCAAATTATGCAAAAAGTGGAAGAAAACTCAACGCAAATAAAATCGAAGTAGTAGAGGAAGGACCAATAAGGAAAGTGATTAAAGTTGAATATAAAGTAGAAAATTCAAAAATTGTTCAATATTACATTCTTCAAAGAGATTCAAATTTGGTTGAAGTAAAAACAGAAATTGACTGGCATCTTAGAAGAAGCTTGCTAAAAGCTTTATTTCCAACTAATGTATTAAGTAGATACGCAAAATTTGATCTTGACGCCGGATACATTGAAAGGCCAACTTACAAAAATACTAATTTTGAAAAAGCCCGCTTTGAAGTTCTAGGACATAGGTGGGTAAATATTTCTCAACCTGACTTTGGAGTGTCTATAATTAACAATGGAAAATACGGTCACAGCGTTGACAACAACGTAATTGGGCTTTCACTAATAAAAGCTGGAACATATCCTGATTTTTTTGCAGATGAAGGCTTCCACGAATTTTCATATGCAATTGTTGAAAGCTCAAGTGTTAAAGATACTATACAAATCGCTGATAACTTTAATAAAAGAATATCTGCACTGGAAAAATTCGATACTAAGGGCTTTTCAGTAAGAATTTCTCCTGATAACTTTAAAATACTAGCACTAAAAAAGTTAGCGCAAAATACTATAGTGCTTAGACTTGCTGAAGTTGTTGGGACAAGCGGAACATTAGAAATCGAGATTGAAAACTTAAAAAAAGCATATTTTTCAAATATACTAGAGGAAGTTAAAGAAGAAATAAGTGTGAAAAATAATAAAATAATTTTAGAATACGAGCCATTTAAAATATACACATTCATATGCAAGCTTTAGAAAAATCCCCTTCCTTTAAATAAGGAAGGGGATTATATTTTTATTATATTATTTTTTTAACCGCTGTGTAGCCTACCTTTCCATAATTCTCTTCAAGCCTTTTTGCTTAAAAAAATATTATATATTTAATAAAAAAGATATAAATATGTTACTTGATATTTTCTGATATGTAGTATTAAATTAAAATCTAATTGTTAGAATGAAAATGCCCCTTTTTCCTACAAAATCCCACCACAAAGAAAGGAGGAATCCTCATGCAAGTAAACTACATCACAAAAATCGAAAAAGTTCCACAACTTTCCGAGGAAGAAAAAAAACAAGTTAAAAAAAGTGACGGAAAAGTACAAGTTTAGAGCTAATGATTATTATTTAAAATTGATTAATTGGGATGATCCAAATGATCCCATAAGAAATTTAATAATCCCACAAATCGGTGAGTTAGAAGAATGGGGAAGACTCGATGCCTCAAATGAAAAATCCTATACAATTTCTAAAGGCTTACAACACAAATACAGAGACACCGCACTTTTATTAGTCAACGATGTTTGCGGTGGATTTTGTAGATTTTGTTTTAGAAAGCGCCTCTTTATCAATGTAGGAGAAGAAGTAGTTAGAGATGTTTCTGAAGATCTAGAATATATAAAAAAACACAAAGAGATAACAAACGTGTTATTAACCGGTGGCGATCCACTATTACTTGCTACAAAAAAACTTGAAAAAATAATAAGTCAGATCAGAGAAATTGATCATGTTCAAATAATAAGGATTGGAAGTAAAATGGTCGCATTTAATCCATATAGAATCACCGAAGATCCTGAATTAATAGAATTAATCAAAAAATATTCAACTGATGAAAAGAAAATATACATCATGACACAATTTAACCATCCAAGAGAAATAACTAAAGAAGCTATTAAAGCTGTAAATATGCTTCAAAAAGCGGGGGCAATTCTTGCAAATCAAACACCTTTGATAAAAGGTGTTAACGCAGACTGGAAAACGCTTATGGAACTATTCAAAAAACTTTCATTCATAGGTGTTCCTCCATACTATGTATTTCAAGGAAGGCCTGTTGCAGGAAATAAACCTTTTGCAGTTCCAGTAGAAGAAGCCTATCAAATATTCTTAAAAGCAATCATGAATGTATCAGGACTTGCAAAAAGAGCAAGATTTGCAATGTCACATGAGACAGGAAAAATAGAGGTTTCTGCTCTTACAAAGGAACATGTTATATTTAGATATCAACGTGCACATGATCCAAAAAACGCTGGAAAAATAATGGTATACAAAAGAAATCCAAACGCATACTGGTTCGATGATTATACCGAACTTGTTGAAGAGTATGTTGTAGAAAATCCAATCCTTTAAAAATAAGCCATGGACATCCATGGCTTATTTTCTTCCTTAAACTTTTTTCCGACCTTCATTTTAATTTTTTCCCCCTTTAAGATATAATTTAATTGGCCAAACTATTATTTAGGGAGTGAAGATAATTGGAATTTGCACTTAGCATAGATTGTGGAACCCAAAGCCTTAGGGCTTTACTTTTTGATGAATTTGGAAATTTGCACGATATGGTAAAGATCCCATACACCCCATACTATTCACCAAATCCAGAATGGGCAGAACAAGATGCAAATATCTACTGGCAGTCTTTATGTAAAGCTGTTAATACTTTAAAAGAAAGAAACAAAGAAAAATTCAAAAAAATTATTGGTGTCAGTATAACTACACAAAGGGATACAGCGGTCTTGGTAGACGAAAATGGTGTTCCATTAAGACCTGCTATAATCTGGCTTGATCAAAGAAAATCTTCGTACAAAAATCCACTTAATTTTTTCGAAAATATTGCCTTTTCAATAATTAAAATGAAAGAAACTGCAATAAGAATATATAGAAAATCAAGACCAAATTGGATCAAAGAAAACGAACCTGAGATCTGGGACAAAACTTACAAATTTCTGCTTTTATCAGGTTATCTATTATTCAAACTCACAGGTAAGTTCATAGATTCAACCGCCTCTCAAATTGGACATATCCCATTTGATTATAAACACCAAAGGTGGCCAAAAAACAAAAATAGTTGGAGATGGAGAGTATTTGGAGTTGAAAGAGAAAAACTTCCAGAGCTTGTTCCACCTTGCACAATTGTTGGAAAAATTTCAAAAGAAGTTGCAAGCCAAACGGGAATTCCTGAAGGTACACCTATTATAACTTCTGGATCAGACAAGGGATGTGAAACTATTGGTTCTGGATGTACATCTTCAGATTGCGCAAGTTTAAGTTTTGGGACAACTGCTACCATTCAGACTACTTCAAAAAAATATTTTGAACCTATTCCTTTCATACCACCATATCCAGCGGTTATTCCAAATGCATATAATCCAGAAATTGAAATATTTAGAGGCTATTGGCTTGTAAAATGGTTTATAAAAGAATTTGGAGAAAAAGAACTTGAATTATCAGAAAAATTAAACGTTGCTCCAGAGATAATATTAAATGGATTTCTTGATAACATACCCGCTGGATCTGAAGGGTTAATCTTGCATCCTATGTGGACACCAGGCCTTGATATGCCAAATGCAAGGGGAGCTATAATCGGATTTTCCGATTATCATACAAAAGGTCATGTTTACAGAGCAATTATAGAAGGTATAAATTTTGCATTAAAAGACGGAATGGAAAGAATAGAAAAAAGAGGAAAAATAAGAATAAAAAAGCTCACAGTCTCTGGAGGCGGCTCACAAAGTGAAAAAATATGTCAAATTACAGCAAATATGTTTAACCTCCCAGTTTATAAACCAAAAACTCATGAAACTTCGGGCCTTGGTGCTGCATTGTGCATCTTTGGTGCACATTCTACAATAGATGAAGCAATAAAAATATGATTCACTACAGTAAAGTTTTTTACCCAGACAAAGAAGAAGCTGAGATTTACAATGAATTATACAAAAAAGCATACAAAAAAATTTATTCTTCACTACGTAACATTTATTCCAACATCAAAAAATTAACATATAACAACGATTAAAAAACTAGCGCCCCCTTAGGCGCTAGTTAAAATTAGTGAGATGAAAGAAATTTAACTATATTAACCGCAAGTTTGGCATCATCACCATAGCTCCAACCGTCGTGTAATATATCATTTTTATCCCCGGTTCCATCATCAAACGGAGAGCTATCTCCTATAGCAACAACAAA
>NZ_JAIHAP010000047.1:0-13886 GCF_020054775.1 Thermosipho sp. (in: thermotogales)
ACATAACCTTCTGGGACAAGACCGTTGTCTATTAAAACTTGTGCGTCTGTTTGAAGCGCAGCTGTATCTATATTTTCAACAGGATTTTGAACATTTACTCTGAACGCTTTACCTTCTTCTTGATTTCTAAAAACAAGTGTAAGTCTTTTCATATATCCCTACCCCCTTAAATTTTTTTAATTACATTACTGGTGTATATGTAACTAATTGTGCTGAATAAAGTGAATAATTTGTGTACTTTTCTATTGTTTGAGCGATTGAAAGAGCTTTTTGAGCATCGACACTGTCTTGAACATTTAATGACTGTGTTTTTAGTATAGGCTCGCCATTTTCATCAGTTCCAACATTCCATTTTATAGATAGTTTTTTCATAGCTTTAACCCCCTTCAAAGTTTTTGTTTTTCATTTCCAGGCGGCCGCCTTCACTTATATATATCTACGTGAAAAGGAGGCAATTTACTAAATGTATACATATGTATATAAATTGTAACACGTATATATTGACTGTCAAGAATTTATATGGAAAGTTATAAAATTTTTGTGATTGATCTTTTGTTAATGCTTCTTAAAGATAAAAGAATATCGAAAATATAGTATTTTGTGTGAGCGTTATTGAGATTTTTCTTAGAAATACGTAATTTAAGGATTTATATTGTAAATTTAGTTTAAATTTACAATAAAAAATAGTTTCTTAAATTTTAAATTGAAGTTTGTGTGGTATAATTTTGCTAATTTGTAGGATGGGAGGAATTATTGTGTACCAAGGCTGGAAAGAATGTCCTAGGTGTGGAATCGAAGTTAAAAATAATGAGGACTATTGTCCAGAATGTGGATGGGTTTTTTATAATAAAAGGTGTCCAAGGTGCGGAAAATATATGCCAGATTATGCTAAGGTATGCTTTGATTGTGGTTGGTATTTTTATTGGGAAAGGGAAATTGGAGAAGATGATGAAGATTACTATGAATACGATAGCTATGAATATTATGAAGAGGATAATGAACCAGTGGAAGATTATCCAGATATGTTAGAATTTTGGAACTCAGAACTTGGAACAGATTTCGAAGATGAAAATGAACTTGGACAATATTTAGATGATTTAGGGTATTAATTTTAAAATGTCAGATTTTGAAATACAGATTCGTTTAATAAAAGGAACAAGTTGATGAGGAGGGACAAATGCATGCGAATATACGTAGATGGATCCTATTACGATGATTTAAGAATAGCAGGTTTTTCATTTTGCGTAGTTGAAGATGAAGAAATAAAGTTTACGTATAAAGATGCAATGGAAATAAAGAGGGGAAATTCCATTATTGCAGAGTTATTGGGGGTTATTAAAGCATTGGAGTATTGTAATAACCTTGGAGTAAAAGAGGTTACTATAATACATGATTATAACGAAATTCCAATGCTTGCATCTTCGTATAGAAATACAAAAAATCCGTATATTAATTCGTATGCAAGAAAGTTGAGACAGTTTTGTCAACAATTACAAGTAAGCTTTGTAAAGGTAAAGGCTCATAAAAATGATAGATTTAACAACTATGTTGATGAAATGTCTAGAAAAAGTGTGGAAGAGTATTTGATAAAAAAGTTGAAGAAAAGTAAGTATTATAAAAGATAAAATAAGAAAGGATTAAATGAGTTGAAATTGGGTTATAAAGATAAAAAGATTTTGTTGTAATTTATAAAAATAATAAACAAAAATCTCTTGTTTGAAGATAGTTTTTGAAAAAATAGTAAAATCAGAGATTTATATTGGATTTCGGTTTCATTCTTACTTTTTTAGAATGGAAAAAATAGAAACATGATGTCTTGAACGATAATGTTAATTTTTTGAAAATATATTATTTAAATAATTTTGTTTGTGCTATAATATTACTTGCAGTCAAGGTTGATTTAGACTAAAAAATGTTGAATCTTAATTTGGATAGTGTTATACTCTAAATGGTAAGTTGATGACTCGTGGTAAGATAAATACTTAAATAAAAAAAGAAAGAGGGGAATATTGTGAGTATTTCTCGAACTTTATTTACTATTGATTTTGTTAGCTTTTTTATAGTTTCATTTTTAACTACAAACTCAGTGTTATTTTCAATATTTTCTTCTTTTTTTCTAGTAATTTCTTTATTTGCATTTAGAGCATATGAAAATATAGAAGTAAAAAACGACCATTTTTTGAGAATAATAGTTTCATACTTTTTTGGTATTGCTATTATTTTGATAATTAACCTTCCTTTTAATTTTCATATCTCAAAATTCTTCTTTATTTCTTCATTTCTTATGTCTATAACCTTACTTCCAATTATTCACTTTGTGCTTTACAAGTTTGCACTTGTAAAAACACCAGTGAAAAAATATCTTGTTATCGGTAGAAAAGAAGAATTTTATGATATTTTAAAAGAAATTGAAGAAAAATCAAAAGGTAAGATAAAATTTGTTGATTTTATTAACCCATCTCCTACTGTGCTTAAGGAAAAGGTAAAAACAGCTGATAGGGTTCTTGTATGTGATTTAGAACTTGAAGAGTATGTAAAGGATGATTTAGAAATTTTGAGTAATACCTATAAAGTGGAGTATTTGCCAAATTTAGTTGAAAAAGTTTTAAAGAGAATACCTATTAAAGTGGTTGAAAAATTTGAAGAGTATTATAAAATATCTTTTAGGAATGTAAGTGAATCACCTGCAAAGAGATTGTTAGATATTTTTGGATCTATTGTCGGGTTAATAGTTTTTTCCCCTTTTATGTTAATAGCTGCTGTAGCTATACTTATTGAAGATGGTAGACCTGTTGTGTTTAAGCAAGAAAGAGTCGGTAAAAATGAAAGATTATTTGAATTTATAAAGTTGAGATCCTTAAAAAATACAAAAATTGATAAAAATTCACCTAATAAAGATATAGAAAAGAGAGTTTTGAAAATAGGAAAAATAATTAGAAAAACAAGAATAGATGAGTCACTTCAATTCTTGTTAGTATTAAAAGGCAAAATGAGTCTTGTTGGACCAAGACCGGAAATGATTGAATATCATGAAATAATGAAAGTGAATATTCCATTTTATTTGTATAGACTTTTACTTAAACCTGGGCTTACGGGATGGGCTCAACTCAATTATAAGCATTCTTCGACTTTAGAGGAGTATAAGATAAAGACAGAGTATGATTTATATTATATAAAAAATAGAAATATTTTTCTTGATTTGCAGATTATTTTGCAAACACTTGAAGCTATTATTTGGAAAAGAGGAGCAAGATAAAATTTATTTTTGTAAATCATGAATTTAGTTAGGTTAAGTGGAATGTTCATGTGGAAAGCAAGGTATTTCATCGAACAAATGAAAAAGCATGCATTGGAAGTTATAGAACCATTTTTAAAAGAAAAAGATATAGAAAAAATTTACGAACAAATACCATCGATAAGCATAGATTACACATTAATGGAAAAAGCAGACAAAATATACACAATCAAATCCGAATTCATATGGTCAGATGTTGGAAGTTTCAGGTCACTGAAAGAATTAGGAGTAAGCAATTCTAAAAACTCAGTAACCATAGACTCACAAAATACATTTGTACTTACAACCAAACCAACGATTGTGATAGGGTTAAATGATATAATAGTTGTTGAAAGCGAGAACGGGATATTAGTTTGCAAGGCTGAGGAAGTTGAGAAAATTAGGGAAGCGATTAGCAGCATAAGACAAATATAAAGATATTAAGTATTGTTTTCATCTAGGAGGAATAAAATTGTCTAGAAAAAAAATTTTAATAATTTCCCTCCATTTTTATCCTGAACAATTTAGAATAAATGATATTGCATTAGAATTCGTTAAAAACAATTACGATGTAAAAGTTGTAACTGGTATACCAAATTATCCCGCTGGACGTTTTTATAAAGGCTACGGTTTTGGGAAAAGAAGAAAAGAAAAATGGAATGGAATAAATATACAAAGGTTATTTATATTCCCTAGATTTAAAAACAAAATCACTTTAACTATTAATTATTTATCTTTTATTGTATCAGGATACTTTTGGTCAAAAATAGAGAAAGAAATATTTGATTATGTATTTGTATTTGCAACATCACCTATATTTCAAGCGCTTCCTGCAATATGGTACTCGAAACGTTTTTCAAAACCGGTTTATTTGTATGTACAAGATTTATGGCCAGAGAGCCTTATAATAGCCGGTGGAATAAAAAATAAATATATCCTAAGTACCGTCGATAAAATTGTGAATTATATATATTCAAACTCGCAATTAATCTTTGTTACATCTCAAGGTCTTAAAGAAGAAATATTAAAAAGAAATATCGAAGTAGATAAAGTAATATACTTACCACAATACGCTGAGGAATTTTACAAACCTATTGAAAAGTCTACCGTACCTGAGTTTGATAGTGAAGCTTTCAACATTACATTTACAGGAAATATTGGATATGCCCAGGGATTGGAAATACTTCCAAGAATTGCTAAAGCCCTTTCGGAAAAAACGTCTAAAAAAATTATTTTTAACTTAATTGGCGATGGACGAGCAAAAGAAAAATTAATAAAAATAATTAAAGAAAATAATGTTGATCAAATGTTTAATTTTATAGGCTATAAGCCTTCTAAAGAAATCTCAAAGTATATATCTGCAAGCGATATTGTTTTACTTAGTTACCAAAAAAACGAACTGCTCTCAAAATACATACCAGCAAAATTACAATCATATATGGCTTGTGGTAAACCAATACTTGCGATAGCTGATGGTGAAACCAAGCGCATAATTGAGGACGCAAAATGCGGAATCTGTGTTGAACAAGATAATATAAATGGAATTGTTGAAGCAATTTTGAGATTTTCTGAGATGGAAAATACGGAACTTAAAATGATGGGCTATCATGGTTATGAATATTACATGAAATATTTTAGTAAACAAGTATTGATACCAAAACTTTTAAAATATTTTGAATAATATAATATATAATATAATATATAATATTAAATTACTGGAGGCGAAGCATTATGAATATCGAATATTTCAAAGATAACTTTAAAGATAAGGTTATATTAATAACAGGTGGAACAGGTTCTTTTGGTAATGCATTTTTAAGAAAAATTATGAATTTAGACGTTCGCGAAATAAGAATATTCTCAAGGGATGAGAAAAAACAAGATGACATGAGAAATCTTTATAAAAATCCAAAATTGAAATTCTATATCGGTGATGTAAGAGATTACAATTCAATTCAACATGCTACAAAAGGTGTGGATTATATATTTCATGCTGCAGCACTCAAACAAGTTCCATCATGTGAATTTTACCCAATGGAAGCCGTTAAAACAAATATTATAGGTACTGATAATGTGTTGACAGCAGCTATAAATAACGGTGTTAAAAAAGTTGTATGTCTAAGTACAGATAAAGCTGTTTATCCAATAAACGCAATGGGTATGTCAAAAGCTCTCATGGAAAAAGTTGCTATTGCAAAGTCAAGGGAGACTGATGAAACAACGATATCTATCACAAGATACGGTAATGTAATGGCATCACGTGGATCAGTGATACCATTGTTTATTGAACAAATAAGAAGAAATGCACCAATTACAATAACTGACCCCACAATGACAAGGTTTATGATGAGTCTTGATGAAGCTGTTGAACTTGTGCTATATGCTTTTAAGAACGGAAAAAGTGGCGATATATTTGTCAAAAAAGCTCCTGCTGCTACAATCGGTTTGCTTGCAGAAACCATAAGAGAATTATTAGGAAGAGAAAATCATCCAATAAAAATTATTGGAACAAGACATGGGGAAAAAAAGCACGAAACACTTATTACTCGTGAAGAGATGGCCAAAGCAGTTGACCTTGGAGAATTTTACAAAATACCGGCAGACACTCGAGATTTGAATTACGACAAATATTTTTCCATTGGTGATGAAAAAGTATCAGAAGTTCAAGAATATACATCTAATAATACCTATATGCTTAATAGAGAAGAATTAAAGCAAATTTTCCTCAATTTGTATGAAATTCAAGAAGATTTGCGTGAATTTGGAGTGATAAAATGAAAATAATGATAACCGGTTCAAAAGGTTTCATAGGTAAAAATCTTATTTCTCAGTTAAATAACTTAGGATTCGGTGATATAATTGAAATAGATACAAATTCCACGAGGCAAGACTTAGAACAAGCACTTTCAAGTGTTGAATTCATATTTCATCTTGCTGGAGTAAATAGACCACAAAATATTGAAGAATATTGGAAAGGAAATTTTGAGTACACAAAATTTATATGCGATTATCTAATTGATAACAAAAAAAGTATACCTATTGTATTTTCTTCTTCAATACAAGCAGAACTAGATAATCCTTATGGAAAGAGCAAGAAAGCAGCTGAGGAAACACTCCTTCAATATTCAAAACAAGCCAATGCTAAAGTTTTCATATACCGTTTGCCAAATGTTTTCGGAAAATGGAGCAGACCTAATTACAATTCTGCAGTAGCTACTTTTTGCTATAATATAGCTAGAAATCTACCAATACGCATAGATGATCCTGAAAAAATTTTGAATCTTGTTTACATTGACGATGTAGTAGATGAATTCATTAAAACTCTGAAAAACTTTGAAAATCTGGAAAGTGGGTACCATAAGATAAAAATAGAATACAAAGTAAAAATTTCGCAAATTGTTGAAAAGCTTTACACTTTTAAAAACAGTCGTGAATCACTGTTAATGCCAGATTTAAAAGATTCTTTTGATAAGAAATTATTTGCAACTTTCATTTCTTATCTTCCTGAAGATAACCTAAATTATGAATTAGAAATGAAGCGAGATAATAGAGGATGGTTAAGTGAATTTATAAAATCCGAAAATTTGGGGCAAATATTTGTTTCAAGAACAAAGCCTGGAATTACTCGAGGTAACCACTGGCACCATACAAAAGTCGAAAAATTCCTCGTTATTTATGGGGAAGCCTTAATAAAACTCAGAAAAATAGATTCCGAGGAAGTGATTGAGTATAAAGTTAGTGGTGATAAACTCCAAGTAATTGATATCCCACCAGGTTATACGCATTCTATAAGCAACATCGGACAAAGCGATTTAATCACAATCTTTTGGGCAAGTGAAATATTTAACCCTGATAAACCAGACACATATTATTTGGAGGTTTGAATAATGAAAAAACTTAAAGTTATTACAGTAGTTGGAACGAGACCAGAAATAATCAGACTGTCTGAAGTTATTAAAAGATTAGATTCGTGCAGTGCTGTTGAACATATATTAGTTCACACCGGTCAAAATTATGACTACGAACTAAATCAAGTGTTCTTCGAAGACCTAGAAATAAGAAAACCAGACTACTTCTTAAATGCAGCTACAGGCTCACCAGTAGAAACTATAGGAAATATACTATTGAAAATAGATCCTATTCTTGAAAAAGAAAAACCAGATGCTTTTTTAGTACTCGGAGACACAAATAGTTGTCTTTCGGCTATAGCTGCCAAGAGAAGAAAAATACCAATATTCCATATGGAAGCAGGTAACAGGTGTTTCGATCAAAGAGTTCCAGAAGAGATAAACAGAAAAATCGTTGATCATATTGCAGACATTAATCTAACATACAGCACTATTTCCCGTAAATATCTTATCCGTGAAGGATTTCCACCAGACAGAATAATAAAAACTGGAAGTCCAATGAAAGAAGTCATAATCAAAAATTGGCATAAGATCCAAAATTCAAAAATTCTTGAACAATTAAATTTGGAGAAAGGTAAATACTTTGTTCTGTCTTCGCACAGAGAAGAGAACATAAATGACGATAAACATTTTTATATGCTTGTTGAAAGTATAAATAGTATTGCTGAAAAATATCAATTACCCATTATTTTTAGCACGCACCCAAGAACTAGAAAAATGATAGAACAGAAAAAAATTCAATTCAATGAACTTGTTAAGCTTTTAAAACCACTAAGTTTTTCAGATTACGTAAAACTTCAAATATGTGCAAAAGCAGTTTTAAGCGATAGTGGTACAATTAGTGAAGAAACATCCATTTTAGGATTAAGAGCACTTAATATACGGGAAGCTCACGAACGTCCAGAAGCAATGGAAGAAGCAACAGTTATGATGGTTGGTTTAAATAAAGAAAGAATCATGCAAGGGCTTGAAATCTTAGAAGAGCAAAAAGAAGGCACAATAAAAATAACGAAAGACTATGATGTCGATAATGTTTCTGAAAAAGTATTGAGAATTATTCTATCGTATACTGATTACGTTAAAAGAGTAGTTTGGCAAGAACATTGAGAAATGCATTCAAAAAATATAATCTTTAGGAGGTTTTATGAAAGTCTTAAATATGCACCTCAACCATTAAAAGAAGAATATTTATTAACAGGAGAACTTGAACCTACAAACGAACCATATGCAATAGCTAAAATATCAGCAATAAAGCTATGTAGATATTTTAATGAACAATACGGAACAAATTTTATAAGTGTTATGCCAACCAATTTATATGGACCAAATGATAATTATAATCTTGAAACTAGTCATGTATTGCCTGCTTTATCAAGAAAATTTCATCTAGGAAAATTATTAAAAGAAGAAAGGTATGAAGATATAATAAAAGATATAAAAAAGTATCAAATAGGATTTGGTTTGGACAAAGAAATAAATGAAAATAATCCAAAATCAATAGAAAAAATATTAGAAAAAGTTGGAGTAACAAAAGAATCAATAACAGTATGGGGTACAGGAGAAGTATACAGAGAATTTATGCATGTAGATGATTTAGCAGATGCATGTGTATACTTGATGGAGAATGTTGAAGCAGAAGAAATGAGAAAAATTTCACCGGATTATTTTGTGAATGTAGGAACCGGTGAAGATATAAAGATAAAGGATTTGGTTAATATAATAAAGGAAATAGTGGGATATGAAGGAAATGTGAAATGGGATACAAGCAAACCTGATGGTACTCCAAGAAAATTACTAGATGTGTCTAAATTAAATAAATTAGGATGGAAAGCTAAGATAGATTTAAAAAATGGAATTAGAAAAATATACTTTCAATATTGAAAATTTGTTATGGAGGATGAGTAATTTTGAAAGTACTTCAAATTAACTCAGTGTGTGGAAGAGGAAGTACTGGTAGAATAGTTTTAGATATTCACAATGCCTTATCCACTAATGGATATAAAAGTTATATAGCTTATGGAAGAGAAAAAGCAAAGAATTGTTCTAACACTATAAGAATAGGTAGGAAAATGGATATTTATACTCATGTAATAAAGACAAGGTTATTTGATAAGCATGGATTTGGTTCCAAACAAGCAACAAAAGATTTTATTAAAAAAGCTAAAGAATTAGATCCTGATATTATTCATCTACATAATATCCATGGATACTACATTAATATTAAAATTCTTTTTGATTATTTAAAGCAAATTAATAAGCAAGTTATTTGGACATTACATGATTGTTGGCCTTTTACCGGACATTGTGCGTATTTTGATTTTGTAGGTTGTGGTAAATGGAAAAAAGGTTGTTTTAAATGTCCACAAAAGTTAAAGTACCCAACAAGCTGGTTGTTTGATAATTCATCCAATAATTGGAAAATAAAAAAAGAATTATTTACAGGAATAAAAAATTTGACTTTGGTAACTCCATCTCAATGGCTTGCGGATCTTGTGAAGAAATCTTTTCTAAAAGAATATCCTGTAGTAGTAATTCCAAATGGAATTGATATTAGTGTGTTTAAACCTACTCCTAGTGATTTTAGAAAAAAATACCGAATTGAAGATAAATTTGTGATTCTAGGAGTTGCAAATGTCTGGGAGGAAAGGAAAGGTTTGAAATACTTTTTTGAACTTTCAAAATTGCTAAATGAAGATGAAGTAATAGTACTTGTTGGGCTTAGTAGAAAGCAAAAGAAAAATCTCCCAAAAAATATTATAGGACTTTCGAAGACAAATTCTGTACAGGAGCTTGTTGGAATTTATACTACTGCTGATGTTTTTGTAAATCCAACACTTGAAGATAATTATCCTACAGTTAATTTAGAAGCACAAGCTTGTGGAACGTTTGTAATAACATTTGATTCTGGTGGTGCAAAAGAAACAATTATTAAAAAAGGTGAAACTGGTTGGATAATTTCTAAGGAAAATACGCCAAATAAGATATTTTCAAAGCTTTCTGAAGTTAAGCAGAAAAAAATAAAAATTAAAGAGATTAAGAATAGTTGGCTTAAGGCTATTTCAAAGTCTTCGATGATAAACGGTTATCTAGCTTTGTATAAAAGTATTCTTTTTCAAGATGATCATTAAAGTTACTCTAGTATATAAAGTTGATGTATTAAATTATAAGAATAGGTGGTTTCTTAATTTGTTATTTGGTAATCTTCTTTAATATTTATTGAGATTTCAATGATACAAAATAGATTTTGGAAATATTCTAAAAATATCAGTTGAGAAACGAGTTATTTGAAAGAATTCTGGATTAAATGATAAATACAGATAACAAATATAATGTTTTGAATGGGAGGAAGAAGTATATGAATATTTTATATTTAACCTTATATGATATTAACGATAAAAGATTATCTGGAGTAGATAAAAAGGTAAATGGGCAAATAAAAGCTATGCGGAAAAAAGGTTTAAATGTTTATAGAATTTACATAAAAAATAGAAATTTATATTTACTTTATAAAGGGAATGAAAGCTTATTAAAAGAAGTTAATTTTTCTAATAAAATGGTATTTAAAATTACTAAAAGAAAAGTGTATTATAATTTAGTGTTGGAATTTATATACGAAAATAATATAAAAGGCATTATTATTAGGTATCCTCTTTCTTCTCCATATTTTATTAGGTTTTTAAGAAAATGTAAAAATTCAGGATTAAAGGTATATTTAGAGATTCCAACTTATCCATATGATAAGGAATTAATTTTTTCGAAGCTAGGGTTTGCAAAATTACTTATCGATAAATGGTTTAGAAAATCTTTACATAAATATATAGATCGTATAATTACATATTCAGATCATGAGAAAATATTTAACGTTAAAACGATAAATATTTCTAATGGAATTGATTTAGATAATATAAGAATATCTAAAGAAACAAATAATAATTCAGACATACTTAATCTTATAGGAGTGGCAAGTGTAAGTATTTGGCATGGTTTTGATAGAGTAATAAAAGGTCTTTCAGATTATTATCTGAAAAATAATGATAAAGAAGTATTTTTTCATATTGTCGGAAATGGGCCCGAGATTAATAACTTAAAAAAAATTACTAAAGAGCTAAGCTTAGAAAAGTATGTAGTATTTCATGGATTTAAAGATGGGAATGAATTAGATAATCTTTTTGATAAAAGTCATATTGGAATAGGAAGTTTGGCAATTCACAGGATAGGTCTTTATAAAGTATGTGCATTAAAAAATAGAGAATATTGTGCAAGGGGAATACCTTTTATTATTGCTTATTTTGACGAAGATTTTCCTGAAAATTTTGAATATGTTTTAAGGATACCACAAAATGATGAAAGTGTTGATATAAAGAAGGTTATTGAATTTTATGATTCTATAAAACATAAGAATTATAGAGAGGAAATGAGACAATTTGCAAGAGAGAATTTGACTTGGGAAGTAAAAATTGAACCATTAATCAAGGAATTTTTGAATAATAAAAATTAATTACCCTTAAATTAAAAAAAAATAATAAGAGGCAGGTAATGAAAAAGAGAGGAAGGTTAAATTTAATATTGAAACAATTAATTATTATTGTAATTTAATGAGAAATATTAAATTAGAAATATTTTTAACAATTTGAAATCCGAGGAATGATTGTTTTTATTTTTAATAACAACTAATTCTATTCTTTTAAATTTATGTATTTTTTAATTATTTTTTCTAAATAAATAGCAAACAAATTATTTATTAAACATAAAACAATAGCACTTTAGGAAAGATAATGAGTTTAACCATATAGTATCAAAGATAGGTAGTACTTTTGTTTTAGATTTTATGAAATTCATATAGTTAGTTTCCTAAATTTGTATTTTCATCTTAAAAGTTTTGTTTTGAGAGTAAAAATTTCATAATACTATTTATGGATATTTTATGAAACAAATTTTCAAATAAAGAAGATGATAAAATACTTAAAGAAATAAAACTATTAAATAGTATTATGTATGAGATTTTAAACTTTGAAAGTGTTAGTTGTAGTGAAAAATAATGTAACTTATACCTACGTCCTATTTGTTTATCCAATTTGATTATCTTTTAGCCTATGTGATAATTGGGACTAAGAAATTTAGTTTTTTGTTATTTACACTTTTTGATTTTCTAGTTTTCAAATAAGAAAATATTTATTTTTTAAAACTTCTAATGAAACGTATAAAGGGAGGTTTTTTTTGAAATATAAAAAAAATATCGATGGGTTCTTAGTGATTCTTATGTTTCTTTCAGCCATTTTGTCTGTTACTTTGATATTTATAAGAATCCAGGTAGCTTCGAAAAATCAAGAGCTACCTAACTATCGTATATTAGATGATACAGTTGCAGTTTATGAGGAACCGTCTTTTTATACCGATGAACTATTTTATTATAATTTTATTCCAAAAGAGAGGTTCTTTCCATCATTTTTCGAGATGATTTTTTCTGTTCAATCTCTAGAAACTATAAGAAATACTAATTTTTATGGATATTATATTTATTATGTGAAAAAATTGTTTGTTTGGAATGACAATATGTGGTATTTAGTAATCTTTTTTTCGGGGTTCCCAGCTTATTTAGTTTTTGTTCTCCTGACGTACTACATATTTAAGAATATTCTTAAGTTCCCCTCTAAAAAAGCGTTTGTATTAACCCTAATGCTAATATTTTCACCTGTTTTATTAATCCATAGTGCTTCATGGTTGCGAGACGTGATAATTTACGATTTGATGCTTGTTGCGATTATTTCTTCTTTTAAAAAAAATCTTACTATTTTTCTGCTTGCAACATCTTTACAAGTAATTATTAGAGGATATATGATTTTGCCTCATATATTGATTTTTTTAAACTTTTGGCCAAGGACTTTTTCAAAGCGAAATGTTATAATGACAAATATAGTGGGTATATTAATAACATATTTATTACTTCAAATGATTGTAATAAAAAATGGATTAAACAATCTTATCAACAGATTCATCCCACAAATTATAGAATCTCTATTTGGATTAAATAAATCTTTATTTTTAGGTCTGATTGTTCCAAGAGGATCTATATATAGTATCTTATATGATTTTGGTGCTACTTTTCCTTATTATTATTCCTTATCTATATATTTTTTAATATATATTGGTGTACTTCTTGAAAAAATTTATAGTATTCAATTTTCTGATTTAGAAAAAAGATTTTGGTATGTGTTTCTCTGGACTGCAATCATTTTGTCTATATTACATTCCGGATTTTTGGGGTATTTTGTTCCACGGATTGTTTTTATTTTTGAGATATTAGCTTGGTTAGCATTTGGTGCGTCTAAGTCCCCTTTAACTAAAAGTTGCAAAATGTCTGTTAAACAGAACAATTCAGAAAAGTTTTATTCTTTTCAAAAAAGAACGATTTCTTAATATTTTTTAAAGGTAGGATTCGAAATACATAAAGGTTGGACTTGTATGCAATAAAACCTTTAAATTAGTAGTATGTGAGAAATGTTTTAAATCAAACGTTGTAAAAGATTCCTAAAGAAAAATTTACGAATTTTATAACTTTATTTTTTTGAATAATTAAGAATACTTTTAAATTAAGTAAAAGAGGAAACGAAAGGCTATCAACATATTTTTTAATTTTTGGATTTTTCATAATGTCAGCACTTGATGTAATACTTGGATAGGAGGAAAAAGCGTGTTAAGAGTAG
>NZ_JAIHAP010000048.1:0-13693 GCF_020054775.1 Thermosipho sp. (in: thermotogales)
ACATAGATGCAGATGTTTATGTTACAAAAGATGGTAACCCATTTGTTCCTACAAGTCCTATTGATGATGGAGTATATCTTATAGGTTTTACCATCAATAGTATCGATCCTGATTTACCTGCTGGCGATTACCCTGTAGTTCTTAGCCTCACTTTCGTTCCTACCGTTTCTTTCTAGAGGTAAATATCATCTAAATGGGAAATCCCATATACCTTGAGTATATGGGATTTTTTGAACTTAACTTTGATTTAGAATTAACCGCGAAATTGATATAATTAATTATATGATACATTAAAATAAAAACATAGGGGGCATTCAAATGAAAAAAACACTTTTTACCATTTTAATCCTATTTGCTTTATTTTCTTCAATCGGCTTTGCTGTAACTATTTATCCCTTAGTAAACAGGCTAAATGTTGAAGCAAATCAAAGAACCATAGAGCTCACAATTAATGTTGCAAACAATAGTCCTAGTATAGCAGACGTTGACGTCGAAATATCAGATTTTGTAATAGAAGGCTCCAAATATCTCTATGAAATCCCAAATTATGCATTTAGTATTAAAGATTGGATTACAATTGAAAGCACACATTTAATTTTACAACCCGGTCAATCAATTGACTATCCAATAAAGATAAATATCCCTTCAGGCTTTAAAGGAGCACAAGCATTTGGTGCAATACATTTTAAACAAAAAGGAAAGCAATCAGAAGTTTTTGAGACAATTTTTGATTATATTTCACTTATAATATTAGATTTTCCAACTGTTAAAAATATCAAAGCACAAATTCAAGATGTGTCAATATACGATCTAACTACAACTGCTTCAAAAACTCTTATTGACAAGTATGGCAACTTTGGAACAGTTATTGATATCGATGTAAAAAATAATGGTAACGCAGTTTTAGCTCTTAATGGAGAAATGAGGCTTATCTCCAGAGAGATTAACAGAATTATCACTTCCATACCATTAAATAGTAATAATTTTGTTGTTTTTCCAGATAGGGCTAATAATTTTGAATTTTTTATTCCATATGTATTGCCAAAAGGAGATTTTGAAATACAAATGGATGGTATATCTCAAAATGTACGTGTTACAGCTTTTAAAAAGCTAAAAATCGAAGGAAAATCTTCTGATAGAGTTGCAGTAATGATTGATCCTGAAATAATTTTAATAAATGTAAAAAGAACAATTGAAAATTCAAAAATAACAATTCAAAACCTTTCGCCTTTATCAACTCAATTTGGCCTCTCTACAATTTCGAAAGCTATAAATATATTACCTGGTAAAATTAGATTATCCCCTTATTCAAAATTAAACGGTTTTGTAAAATTTGATAGTAGACTTGAAAAACTAAAAGATGGTGACAATGTTTTTAAAATTAATATCGATAGTGAAAATGAAATTAGCCTTTTTAAAAATCCAAAAATAGTCTTAAGATATGGTAACTTAGAACCAAATATTGAATCATTCATTACAGATGTTGCAACAAATACGTTTGCTTTAAATGTAGAAAATACAGGAAATACAATATTAATTTTTAAGGTTATAAGAACTGAAAAACTTCAATCAAATGATTTAACAAATGAAATTATACTATTTCCAGGTGAAAATAAAAAAGTTTTTCTTGAAATACCTTACAATGAAATTATAAAGAACAGTACTTTTATAATGTACAAAATTTATGGAGAAAACGATTTCAAATACCAAAAAAATATAGGAGATGTTAAAAAATGAAAAAATATTTAGTAATCTTAATAATATCATTAATTACTTTTGCTTTTTCTGTTGATATTTATTTTTATCAAACAGATATAAGAGATGCTTTAAATCAATTGGGAATGCAAGAAGGTGTATCCATAATATATGATCCTTTAATATCTGGTTTTATAAGTGTCGAGGCTTACAATATAACCCTAGAAAAAGCTCTTGATTTAATGTTATTACCTCTTGGATATTACTGGACCAAAATAGACAACGTATATTTTGTTGGGACTGCAAACCCTGATAGCCCTAATTTTGCACTAATTTCAAAAAAATATCTTTTAAATTTAAGGTTTATAACCTTTGATGACCTTTACAATGCTTTACCTAAGATAATGACAAATTATATATACAAAACACCCAATAAAAATCAAGTCCTAATATATGCTCCTGCAAAAATAGCATCACAAATTGCTGAAACAATAACTCTAATAGACAAACAAATACCTGTTGCAGAAATTCAAGTTAAAATAATAGAAATAGATGAATCGGACTTTAAAAAATTTGGCGTATCTTGGAACAACGAAGAAAACAATACTACATCTTACAATAATGGCAATTTACAATTATCTTTAAATCCTTTAAATGTAAACTTTAATATTATAATGGAAACTTTGATAAGTTCTGGTAATGCAAAAGTTTTAGCAGAAGGAACACTAAAATTAAAATCAAATTCTACGGCACAAATAACAGGATATACCACTGTTGGTTTTACTATTGGAAAAGATAATACTTATGTTGAAAAAAAGATCAACACTCAAATTATTATTTCTGGACATGTTTTTACAGATCATGCAAATCTCACACTTAAATCCATTGTTGAATCTTTTATACAAAATTCTTCAACATTTACACCAGTTGGTGCCTCAGTTGAAACAAATTTAGATATAAAATATGAACAACCTTATTATATAGCTGGACTATCTTTTGACTCAGTTACAAAACAAGATGGAGGAATCCCAGGTTTAAAAGATATTCCCATAATTGGTAATCTTTTTAAAAATAGTACATATACATCGAGAAAGAAAAATATTGTAATATTCATAAAAGCAAGATTGGCAGGTGAAGATCTATGAAAAAAATAATAATTGTTATATTAGCATTGTTCTTTACAATTTATGCTTTTTCAATAACTAAGGATGTTTATTTTGAAAATATGGATATAAAAGATGCACTCATGCAATTAGGAAGTTTATATAATACATCAATAATTTTTCCTGAAAGCTTGAATGGAAAAATTACGGTGGAGCTCTACAATGTTTCAATTGAAACAGCATTAAATGTTATTCTTTCAAATTTTAACTATACATTTGAAAAAATTAATGATGTCTATTTTATAGTAACCGATCAATCGATACTATATTATAAATCACATACATACACTCCAAAATTTAGATCTCCAGAAGAATTATCAAAACTAATTCCATTTAAAAATTATATTGTAGGAAACAACATCATTGTTTATTGTCCAGATGATTTGTGGAATAATTACAAAAACCTTTTAGAAAATATCGACAAAGATGCAAAGAATAATACTATTATTTCTTATGCTATTTACTATATTAAAAACTCAGAATTAAAAAATTACAATATAGATACTGAAAAACTATTAGAAGCTCTTCCATATACAAGTAAATTTAATTACATATTGAATACTTTTGGATTTTTCACAGGAAATGATCCAAAAGTATCCGTTAAGGGTTCAATAAAATTAAATGCAAGTGTTAATAATTCAGAGATAATTTTTGAAATTTCCACCGAAAATGATTCAGCAAGTGCAAAATTTTCTGCTAATGAGGGAGAAGTAAGAAAAATTTTAGAAGGAAAATTTGGAAAATTTATTGTTATAGCAAATATCAAAAAGATAAATTATGAATCTAGTAGTTATAAAATAGAAAATTTAAAACTCCCCCTTAAAAATTCCTTTAATTTAACATATTTTTCTAACCAAAATCTTTTATTGTCTGTTTCAACTGAAAACTTATCAATATTTTTTGAAAAAAACACTTTTTCTTACTTAGGTGCAAAATTTAATCCTATTAACGATTTTTGGTTAGGTGGGAAAATAAATGTTCAAAAGGCTACTGAAACAAGCATCATTTTTGAAGATAAATTTTCAATTAATCCACTTTATTTAGAATTTAATATCGATAAACAGTTAAATCTAGAAAAAATGGAATTGAATAATATTCTTTCAAATTTATACATGAAATTTGGAATTGGATTAAAGTATTACATTGATGAAAATGTATTCATAGATATATCAGCATTTTATGATTCCCTAGAAATAATTTCTGGAAGGCTAAAATTTTTCCACAATAATTTTGGAGCAGTACTTTATATTGACCAAAATCTAAATTATGGTGGAGGTATATACGTTAATTGGTAAAACAAAATCCCCCAGCAAATTAGCTGGGGGATAATTTCTCTTAAAAACTATTTTTTCCAAAGTCCGTGGACATTACAATATTCTCTTGCGTGTACTTCTTTTCCTTTTGCCACTTTAAACTCAGCCTCAGGTTTGTCACCCGGATTTAAGAACTTTCTATAAACTACTCCATCCACAATTAATTCTATCCATTCTATATAGTGTTTTTCTTCCATGGGATGAAGAGCATTTTCCCCAACTCTTACTCTATATCCATCTTCCAATTCCTCAATAAATGGTACATGTTTTTCTGTTGCAGTATCAGCTGTCTTTTCTTCTAGCAATTTCATAGGTTCTCCACAGCAAACCAATGTTCCTGCACCTTCATGAAGAACTTCTACTATATTACCACATTTTTCACATTTATATACTTGAATCCTTTTAGTCATACTCATCCCTCCTTTGGTGCATAATAACACCTTTTTGGACTTTCTATTTTTCCTTCTTTTTTAAGCTCACTAATGAGCTTACTAACCACTTTTGAATCTACACCCAATTTCTCGGCAATTTCTCCTGCTTTCATTGGTTTACCTTCCTTTTTTAAAACCTCTAATACTTTTTCTTTTTCCATATTATCCCTCCTTGTTCATATTAAGGGGGACATATTGTCTTTGTGCTAATTCTCTATCAAGCATGAATAAAGCATTTTTATCATCACCAACAAATTCCAATCTGGTTAATATATCCCTTGCATTTTCTTCTTCTTCAACCTGTTCATCAATATACCATTGTAAGAAATTAAATGTTGCTCTATCTTTCAACTCTTCAGCTATATCAACTAACTCATTAATTTTACTTGTAATATGTTGCTCGTGTTTGAGTACCTCTTCAAATGTATTTTTTATACTTCCAAATTCAAATGGTGGCTCTTTTATTTCATATAACTTAACTCTTGCACCTTGATTTACTAAATAATTATAAATCTTCATTGCATGATCTCTTTCTTCCATAGCCTGAACCATCATCCAATTTGCAAAACCTTTTAATCCCATGTCTTCAAAATACGCTGACATTGATAAATACAAATATGATGAATATAATTCTTCATTAATTTGCTTATTTAATGCTTCTGTCATTTTCTCTTTTAACATACCTATCTCCCCTTTTAATTTAAGTTTCTTTCAGCAATTTCTTTTGCTAAATGTTCTAATTTTTCATATCCTTCACTATCAATCAAACCCTTAACCGTTACTGGTTCTAATAGTTCAGCTTTTACATTAGATAACATTGACTTTATTTCATCTATAAACTTTCCACCCCAACCATATGAACCTACTATTGCTAGATATTTGGTTTTTGGTCTTAAAGCATTTACTAAATAAATTGCTCCTGCGGCAATTGGATGAACACCAGTTAAAACCATTGGTGTTCCAATGACAACTGTTGATGCTTCCACTAAATCAATTGCTATCTCTCCTATATCTGCATTTACAATGTTGTGTAATTTTACTTTTACTCCTTTGTCCATTAAACTTTCAACCAAATATTCCACCATTTTTCTAGTACTCTCATGCATTGAAACATACAATATAACTACCTCATTCTCAACTTCATCACTTATCCACTTTTTATATGCTTCAATAATCAACTTAGGATTTTTATAGACAGGCCCATGGCTTGGAGCTATCTTTTCAATATCGAGCATTTCGACCTTTTCAATGTTTTGTTTCATTGTAACTCTAAATGGCATCATAATTTCTGCATAATATCTTTTGGCCATCTCCAGCAATTTTTCACTACCAACCTGCTCAATTTCACTAGTTGCGTAATGAGAACCAAACAAATCACAACTAAAAAGTATTTTATCCTCTTTTAAATAAGTAACCATAGTTTCAGGCCAGTGAGTCCAAGGAGTAAATATAAATTTTAAAGTTTTATCACCCAAAGATATCTCCTGACCATCTTCAATAGTTATCACATCTTCGTCTTTAATGTGAATGTGAGTTTTTAAAAAATCTGCACATTTTTTATTTGTGACAACCTTTGCTCCAAATTTTTCTACAACTTTTCCAATTAAGCCAGAATGATCTTGTTCTGCATGGTTTGAAATTACGTAGTCTATCTTTTGAATATTCAATTTCTTTAGATTATTCATGAATTCTTCTTCTTTTCTTGGCTCAACTGTATCAATTAGTACTATTTTTTCAGTTCCTTTTATTATATAAGAATTATAAGTTGTCCCATTTGGTAGAGGTATTAATTCGTCAAAAAGTTCTCTATCCCAATCAATTGCTCCAACAAAGTATACATTTTCTGCTATTTTTCTAACCATATCTTATTCCTCCTCAAATTGATCCTTTGGCACCCCGCAAACTGGACATACCCAATCTTCTGGAAGTTCTTCAAATGGTGTTCCTGGCTCTATTCCATTATCAGGATCTCCAACCTCTGGATCATAAACATAACCACAAACTGTACAAACGTACCTTTTCATAAATATCCACCTCCAAAAATTCTCTAATTTATGGAGCGGGAGACTCCCGCCCCCACAAGTCCTATATATATTATACTACAATTTTACTTATTATTTAACTTTTTATGACAGAACCACCAATCAAAACATTCGTATTCCTTTGTTCTTTGTTCGGCATCTTTAACTGTTGATGCTGGTGGTACAATAGCTTCATCATTAACCAACTCATTATTTGGCCAATTTGCTGGTAAAGCTACTCCATTTTCATCAATTACTTGGAACCCTTTCACCATTCTTAATATTTCATCCATATTTCTACCAAGTTCTTGTGGATAATATAACACTGCTCTTAAAATACCCTTTGGATCAATTATGAAAACCGCTCTAACTGTATTAGTACCTTTTGCAGGATGAATCATACCAAGCATTTCCGCAATCTTTCCTCTATCATCAGCAATAACTGGAAATTTAATTTCAACACCTAGTTTATCTTTTATCCATTCAACCCATTTGATATGAGAAAACACCTGATCAATACTTAACCCGACCAATTCAGTATTTAATTTTTGAAATTCATCAAATCTTTTTTGAAATGCTACAAATTCAGTTGTACAAACGGGCGTAAAATCCGCAGGATGGCTGAACAAAACAACCCATTTTCCCTTAAAATCGTCAGGAAATTTAATAACTCCTTTCGTAGTAACTGCCTCAAATTCTGGAATCCTTTCACCAATCAATGGTATGCCCATAACTACTCACCTCCGTTTAAACAATCTTTACATATTCCAACTAAACAATACTGAATATTCATTACTTTATGACCCTCCACTGAGTCAATTTTTGGAACTTCTGGAAGAGATTCAAAAATATCGTAAACCTTCTTGCATTTAGTGCAATAAAAATGATGATGTTCTACAAATTCAAAATCATACCTTATAGATGAAGGAGTAATTATCTCTTTAATAACTTTCTTCTCGCTCAACAGAGAAACAGTATTATAAACAGTAGCTCTTGAGATCGCATGAATCTTTCCTTTCAAATGTTCGTATATTTCATCTGCAGATGGATGCCTTTTACTTTCAACAATAAATTTCAAAATTTCTATTCTTTGAACCGTTGGGCGAATATTTCTTTCCTTAAGCATTTCAGCATATCTTTTCAATGAACTCACTCCCATCTATACCAAGTACATTTTTATTATAAATCTATTTTTAGACATTGTCAAGTTTTTAATTATTTTTTATTAACATTTTGATTTACACTCAAAATATCTCATTAAAATAACTTTATTTGATAATCAAAAAAATTAATTAAAATTTATGTAATAAAAATTTGAGAAAAATGTTCCACAACTTTTAGTCAATTTATCTTTTGTAATTTTAACTTTAGTGTAAAATATTCATCGAAAGGGGGGAAACGTGGCAATTATTTTAACCATTGTCTCAGTCTACGCCGTAGTAATAACGGCGCTTTTTCTAAAAAAGTCTTTATCTTCAAGTCGCTACAACATCAAAAGCTTAATCTATGATTTTAACGATTCATTGTCTGATAGTAGTAATGATTTTTCAAGCAAAGTCTTATCTTTCATTTCTAAAAATTTTTCTAAAATTGATTCTGGTGCAATTTTTCTTAAAAACGGTAAATCATTTATTGAACTTAACTCATTTGGCAATAAAATAGAAAATAATGACAAAATTTTCTTTTATAAAGACTATTATGTTAAAGAATTTTTCATAGACGAATCATATGCACTTAGAACCGTTTTTCACACTATCAAGAATCTTTCAAAAGAAGAAAAAGAAAAAATTGAAATTTTAACCGGATTAATTTCTTCGTCTGAGATTATCAAAAATTTAATCAAAAAGAATGGAAAGTTCCAAATTGACCTTATGCTTTCTATGATAAAAATATTAGAATATTATGACAGATACACCCAAGGGCATTCAATGAGAGTTGCAGAGTTCTCGAAAAAAATTGCAGAAAAAATGAAACTTTCTCACAAAGAAATTTCCGACGCTTACTGGACAGGACTCGTTCATGATATAGGAAAAATTGCCATACCAACAGGTATTTTAAACAAAGAAGGAAAATTAACTAACGAAGAATTTGCAATAATAAAAAAACATCCAGTGTATGGTTATGAATTTCTATCAACATCTGAAACCCTTAAGGATATAGCAACTTATGTTTTTCATCATCATGAGAGATGGGATGGAAATGGTTATCCTACAGGTCTGAAAGGAGAGATGATCCCCATTATTTCAAGAATAATTGCTGTTGCTGATAGTTGGGATGCAATGATAAGTAAAAGGGCGTATAGAAATGCTTTACCTAAAGATTATGCATTACAAGAGATTATAAACAACTCTGGGAAGCAATTTGATCCTAGAGTGGTTAAGGCTTTCCTGGAAGTTATTGAGGAAGAAGAAGATAATATTTCCATTGCATAAAGAGCCAACTTTTAAAGTTGGCTCTTTTTTTATATTCATTATACATCAGGAGGTGTGGGGGGAAGATGAAAAACGACTTTCTTGGAAGAAGTCTTACAGTGATTGAAGATTTTTCAGTTGATGAACAAATGTTTTTGTATGCTCAAACTAGAAAGCTAAAAAAACTTTGGAAAGAAAAAAGCGACATTTCTGAATTCCAAATCAAAAAAAACGTAGGAATTTACATCGTCTTCGTAGAACCTAGTACAAGAACCAAAGAATCTTTCATTAACGCAGCAAGATTCCACAAAAATGTAAAAGTAAATATTTTTGATTCAGAACATTCATCTTTTAACAAAAAAGAAAGCTACTTAGACACCTTTAACATGTTGACAGGTTATAGTGACTACTCAATTTTTGTTTTAAGAACAAGACTTGAGGGAACATGTAAGTATTTAGATGAAAAAGTATCAGAGTTTGCTGAAAGACACGGTATAGAAAAACCTGCATTTATTAACGCCGGTGATGGCAAGCACGAACATCCAACTCAAGAATTACTAGATGAATACACTTTTCTTGAACAAATGGATTTTGACAATTCTTTTATTCACATCGCTCTAGTTGGAGATTTACTTCATGGAAGAACTGTTCACTCAAAAGTTAACGGCTTAAAAATTTTTAAAAATGTTTTAGTTGACTTGATTGCACCTGAAGAAATATCAATGCCATCTCATTATATCAAAAAGATGAAAGAAAATGGTTTTGAAGTTAGAATCTTCGATTCCATTGAATCATATCTTAAATCTACTGATAAGGTAGCAAAAATATGGTACTTTACAAGGCTCCAGCTTGAAAGAATGGGAGAAGATATTTTAGAAAAAGAACATGTGCTACGAAAAAGTGTCACATTTAGAAAAGAATTTCTAGAATATATACCACAAGATGTTAAATTTTATCATCCTCTTCCAAGGCATAAAATATACCCAACTATACCCACTTTTTTAGATAACTTACCTCTCAATGGTTGGGAACAACAGGCAATAAATGGATATTGGACTAGAACAGTTCTACTATCAATGCTTGGTGGGGCATTAAAAGCAAATTTTGATACGTCTTTTAACCCCCAAGAAAATGATGAAGATTTTATAATTCCTGCACCAATTGTAAATGGTACCAAAGGAGTTTCAAAAGAAGGAAAAAGAGGAATAAAACCGATTGAAAATGGAACAGTAATAGACCACATTGCGAAAGGAAAAGATAAAGATAAAATTTTTGAAACTATAGTAAAAATAAGAAAAATATTAAAATTATTTGATCTTGATAGTGCTGATGGAATATTCAAGTCAGAAAATGGAGAATTTAAAGGTTACATAAGTCTTCCAAATAGATACCTTTCGAAAAAAGAAATAAAAATGTTGTCCGCAATCTCTCCAAATACTACTGTAAATATAATCAAAAACTCTAGAGTTGTTGAAAAATACAGAATATTCTTACCACCTTTCATCTACGGATTCTCAGAATTAAGATGTAAAAATGAAAATTGTATTACAAATCCTGTAAATGGAGAAAATGCTGAAGCATTTTTTATAAGAAACAACGAGGGAGAGCTTGTATGTAAATACTGTGAAACGCCTCATTCGTTCGAAGAAATTTGGAATATCTAATTAATAAAGTGCCTGGATATCCAGGCACTTTATTTAATCTTTGTAACACCATCTGATGAATTTAATTTATAAAAGGTAGGTCTTATACTAAATCTTGAATAATATTCATTTTCTAATAACTTTTCAATACTTTCAAATGACCCTTCTTTCGAGATAACAATAACTCCTCCGCCAAAACCTCCTCCAACCATTCTTGCACCAATAATTCCGTCTTTTTCCTTTAAAAAGTCAACTATAAAATCTGTTTCGTCACAAGAAACTTCATACAAATATCGCAAACTTTCATGAGATTGATATAGATATTCTCCTATCTTCTTAATTTCATTTTCTTTCAAAGCTTCTACTGTCTTTAAAACCCTTTCATTTTCCTCCAATATATGTTGGACTCTCTTCAAAAGTGTACCATTCAATAATTTGAGGTCTTCTCTTGTCACATTTCGAAAACTATCTTTTCCAATTATTTCAAGAGCACTTTCACATTCCTGCCTTCTAAGGTTATATTCAGAGCTTGAAAGTTCATGCTTTACATTAGAATCAATCACAAAAATCTCATACCCTTTTAAATTAAGCGGGACAAATTGAAAATCTAAAGTCATAGTATCAAGAAATATTGCATAATCTTTTTTTGAAAATGCTGAAGCAAATTGGTCCATTATTCCACAATTTACTCCAACAAAATTTGCTTCTGCCTCTCTTGAAATTTTAACAATATCTATTTTTGACAAATTCAAACCAAAATACTTAGAAATAGCATAAGCAGATGCTACTTCAAGAGCAGCTGAACTTGAAAGCCCTGCACCAATAGGTATATTAGAATCAACCTTTATTTTAACAGGTTGAATTTTATACCCTCTTTTTTCAATTTCTTTAATAACTCCAACAACATAATCTGCCCAACTATTTGTTTTTTGCAAAGATGAAAGTTTAACTTCTTCATTCAAATTATTTGAGTAAAAACAAAACTTATCTGATTCTTCAATCTCAAGTTCTACATACCTATCGATAGCAAAAGGCAGTACAAACCCATCATTGTAATCTGTGTGTTCACCTATAAGATTAACTCTGCCAGGTGCTTTTACTTTCAAAACTCCACCTCCACTTCTCTCAACATTTTTGCAGCTTGTTCTGGCACTATCGGATTTATAAAGCTCCATGTTCCTGTTTCCACACTTGCCATCCACTTTAGTTTATCCTTATCTCTTTTCGGCGGGTTAAATTCAACGTGAAAATGAAAAATATCAGAGTAATCTTTAGTATTAAATGGAGCCTGGAAAAACATCATCATATAAGGAAATTCTTGATCAAATAATTTGTCATATTTTTTTGTAACAACTTTCAATATTCTTGCAAAATCTTTTTTCTCGTTCTCATTAAATTGTAGTAAATTTGAAATATGCCCTTTTGGATAAATGTGAACTTCGAATGGAAACCTTGCATAAAATGGAACTAATGCAACAAAAGTTTCGTTTTCATATACTAATCTTTCATTTGTTTCATTTTCTAAAATCTCACAAATTACACATTTTCCATTTTCATCAAACCATTTTTCCATTGCATTTAATTTAGCTTCTATTCTTTTCGGTATAAATGGAAAAGCATATATCTGGCCATGAGGATGCGGAAGTGATGCACCAACTTCTTTACCTCGATTCTCAAATATGAAAATATTTTTAACAAAATCATTTTTTGACAGTTCATATGTTCTATCAACCCACATATCAACCAATTTTTCTATCTGGAATATAGGCATCTTTGGAAAAGAGGAATCATGTTTTGAAGTATATACTACAACCTCACACACACCGTATGATTTCATTCGTTTAAAAAGCTTATTACTTTCTTTTATTTCTGGTGGATTCTTTCTTAACGAAGGATATCTATTTTCAAAAGCTACAAGATCATATGTTTCATCTCTAAATTCAACTCCTCCAGGACAAATAGGACAATTATTTTTTGCAGGTTGAACCGGCCTTTTTTGCGTCTCAGCAGATATTATTACCCATTCATCGGTGAGGGGATTATATCTAATCTCCATCATTATAAATCGCCTCCATAAAAATTAAATATTCTTCCATCTTCTCTTATTAATTTTCTAGATTTTAAATTAATAAAATCTTCTTCCACAAATTTAGATACCTTTCTATCAAAATCCAAATAAATTTTTATTTTTCTTTTTTCCTTATTAATAGTTTCAAGGATATATTTACCCTCATCGCAAGAAAAACTAACTATTTTTTTATTATTTTTAACATTATCAAACAAAACTTTCCATTCTCCTTCAAATTCTTCCTTTTCATCAAGAACAATAAAATTTCCAACATTACTGAAAAGATAATTTTCTTCAAATGATCCTTCCAAAACAAAACCGTCCAAATACTCAAAATCTTGAAGATAATTTTTTGATCTTGCAAATATTTTGCAATTTAAATCTTTTAAATTCTCAATCAAGTTTTTATCTATCTCCTCAAAATTACAGTTAAATACAACCACTTTCCCCTTTAAATTTTCAAAATTTAGGCCTTCGTTAAAAATTACAACATCTTTCATATTAAACTGACTTTTTTTACTTTTTAGTTGACTTTCAATTAAATTTTTATATGTTTTAAGCAAATAACCTCTATCAGTATGTTTTAAAATCACAAAAGAATTTTCACAAGAAAAATCTTCAAATGATTTATGTTCATAATTAATAACAAAAGAAATATTTTCGTCGTCTTCCATAATTTCAATGCTTCCTCCTTTAGCACCTAAAAATCCAAACAAACCTTCGCTATTAATAGCAAAAAACGAATAAGGCTTTAAATCCGGTGCTTTTTTCATCTTAAAAACTTCAAAAATGCCTGCCTCACCCTTAATGCTCCAAGAAAAAATCCATCCAATACTAAAATTTTCTATCTTCCATTTTATTTCAAAGCCCTCTTTTTTCTCATAAAAATAACCATTTGAAAAGTTTGAAAACATTTAGAATCACTCCTTATAGTACATTTATTTTATA
>NZ_JAIHAP010000049.1:0-13437 GCF_020054775.1 Thermosipho sp. (in: thermotogales)
AATACAGACTAAATAAAGGGGTTTTATTATGGAAGCAATAAAAAAGTTTAAAGTTTTGTGGGAGATAATTCCTAAAAAAGATAAAATTTATTATATTGCATTATTCTATCGATATTTTCTTTCGTTGTTCTGAAAAATTAAATATATAAATACTTTGAGGCAATACAATAATTTGAAGCATTAAATTTTGAAATGAATCTCTGTAAAAAATGACAAGTTTTTTACTAAAGAAAATGTTTTTTTAGAAGCTACATCTTTTTGTTAATGATTTTTTTAGTACAAGAATAATCTTAGCTAGTGTAACTTTTTCTAACCTACTTTTAACATTAACCTGAGTCTGAATAATTTTAAATAATATTAGTACATTTTATGTACTTAAAATCTATTTACATTGATATCTGATAATCATATGCTTTTTAAAATACAGAACGACATATGTTTTGGAATAACTGCTCCAAAGCATATTATAATAGAATAGATAATCAAATCTATTTTGAAAAAAACAAAAAATTGTTATATAATTTAATTAGTAATCAAAAAACAAATGAATCCTTACTATAAAATCTGTAAATTTCATGGGGGTATTTATATTAATTACTTTTACTTTGATATTGACAAAATAATGCCAAGTCAACTTTATATTTCAAAAGAAAAACTCAAAAATGTAATGAGGCTTATAAAATATAAAGGTTTAAATAACCTTGAACCGATTCCTATTAAAAAAATTAATAATATTATTTTTTATACAGATGGTCATACAAGGGCATTTGCCCTCTGGAAATTGGGGTTTAAAAAAATTAAAGTTGAATGGGAAACAGAAGAGCTTGATTGGGAATTATATTTAATTTGTATAGACTGGTGTAAAAATAAAAATATAAGTAACATTTCACATTTAAAAATTATTTCGCATAGTCAATACAAAAAATGGTGGATAAAAAAGTGTGAAGACATGCATAAACTTTTATATCCTTCTCCTCGTTAGTTGAAATAGGAATAAATAGGAATGTTATATTTTTCTTTAAGAACTTTTCATACTCCAAAGAAATTTAAATGTAATAAAATTAACGTGCAACCTTAGATGTTAGGTTTTGTTTCTTAAATTTATTATTGATGTATTTTAAAAATTGATCTCATAGTCAGATTAAAAGTGAATTTATTTGATGCAAAGGTATTCAATAAAAATTAAAAATCTACGAATTTAAATATGCTAATACTTGATGTTCTTTACAATGTTAAAATGAACTGTAAATAGTGTACAAACTTTTTAGTTATCAAAAGCTCCATGAATTGTCCAATTCGTGGAGCTTTTTATTTTAGGGGTAATTTCATAATAAACAATTTCTATCTAGGAACACTTGACTACTTTTTTATTTTCAAATAGTAAGAATATAAAATTCAATGAATTATTCGTGTATTATATAATATAAAAGTGATATAATAAATTATATGAGGTGGTATTATGATTAAAAAAGTTATAATTATCTTTTTAATAATCTTGATTTTTCAAGCTTTTTCAGTTCAATTTTCAAACATTAAGCCAAAACATGAAGAAGGCCCTTTCGTTGAATTTACATCTTTAGGATATGCTTTTAAAAATTTTGAAATTTTGAAATTTTGACACAGCCTCTACTTTGGGTATCTTTAACTTAAATTATAGATATTACGTTAAAAATAATGCTATTTTCTCATCACAGAATTATTTCATAGATCCACTTTTTGTTTCTAGATTGTATATGAAAGAATCAATCGAAAGTACTCCTACATATATTTTTGCAACAAGAAATTATTATTTTTCAAATTATAATCTTGATAGAGTTTCAATTAAATCTTATTTTGAAATGTTTTTTCCAGGAATAGCAGACTTTTCAGATTATGTTTTTGATATAGTACCAAGAGGATTTGTTAATGTTGGTTATTTTATTTTAGATAAAATAGAATTTTTTGGTTTACTAGAAGGTGGAGTTGTTCTTAATTTAATTATATCATCTGGAACTAAAGATAGTGATTGGGATAATTTTATTAAAGAATTAAGGCAAGAATCAATTTATTCAACCTTTAAATTTGGGTTTTCTTGGTATTATGATAATTATTCTGGTATCGAATTAGGATATAGGTCATTTTTATTGGGCAAGAATAGTCCTTTAAGATTTATTCAAGGATTTACCACAACTGATTGGATTTATAATTTTGTCAGTTATACTTTATATACTGAAAATGGTCCATAAATATTTATCCCGTTTATAACTACAGATTACTATATTAGTTTTTCTACAAAATTCTAATTGATTTTTAAATAATTTATAAAATATTGATAATTTTATTGTAAATCCACATATTTGGAGGTGAAGTGAATGGAAAAACAGAACAAAAAGAAGATATTTAAGCTTATACTATCTATTGTTTTAACACTTCTTATAGGTTTTATTGGATCACTAATTACAAACAAATCTCTTGACACTTGGTATAACACTATAAAAAAACCTTCCTTTAATCCACCAAATTGGTTATTTGCTCCTGTTTGGACAATTTTGTTTATAATGATAGGGCTATCATTTTACTTTGTTTGGGAAAGAGGTTTTGGCAATAAAGTTAAAACACTACTATTTGTTTTCTTATTACAACTAGTGCTTAATCTTCTTTGGTCATATTCATTTTTTGGATTAACTAACCCACTTTTGGCCTTTATAGTTATTATTATTTTGTGGATTGCTATTTTAATAAATATAATAATATTTTATAAAGTTTCTAAAATAGCTGGATTTTTATTGATTCCATATATTTTATGGGTTTCATTTGCTAGTATCTTAAATCTTGCTATTGTTATTTTGAATTAGTAACTTTAATTTAATTCACAAAACGAAATTAAAAAATTTAAGTTCTTCAGTTTAAAAGCTTGCATATTTAATTTCTTATTAATTTAATAGCTTATTATTAAAAATCTCTTGAGCCGAGAATTAAAAGTTCAAGAGATCTTTTATTTATGCTATTTAATAAAAATGTCTTTATTTTAGAAAATAAAGATGTTTTTAATTCCCTGATATATCTTTTTATATATATTGCTCCAAAAAATATGCCTTATTTTTAAATATAAACGATTTTTAGGGATGCTAACATTCTATAAATATTTGATTTTCTTTAAAAATTATAATAATCATTAATTCTAAAATATTAAAAATAAGTATAAGTAAAAATCCAAAAAATATTCCAAAATATTGTCCAAGGAGTCCAATTAGATATGAAGCTCCACCTGAAAACAGAGAAGTAATAGATGAGGCTAAACTAAGTGCAATACCTTTATTTGACTTATATTTCTCAATAATAGTAGCTTGAATAGTTGGATAAGTAGTAGCATAAAATAAACCGGTAAAAAATATAAGTATAGAAGAAATGAAAAAATTTATCGATAAAAAAACAGAAAGGCTTGAACATATTAGAGAAAAACTTATAACAAACAATAACCATTTCTTATAACCAAATTTTTCTGGCATTTTTGCAAAAAATAATCTTCCTATAAACAAACCTAACCACAAAAATGAAGGGAAAATTGCCGATCTAGAAACACTATAACTTCTTACTTCATGTAAAAAAACGGAAATCCATGAAGAAAAGTTCATTTCATAGCTAACATAGAGGGACAGTGCTAAGATCAAAATTACAAGTGAAAAATTTATAAGATTTTTAAAAGATATTTGTTCTTTAACATATTCAGAATGGAATTCATTTATTGTATTTTTTATCAAAAAAAGAAAAATAAACGGAAGCAAACTTGTTATAAATCCAATTGCAAAAGTAGTTCTCCATAAATTGGTAAATCTTAATATAAAAGACGAAACTATAGGACTTATAACTGCGCCAATTGCAAAAGCAGAATGAAGAAAATTTAATTTTTTAGCTTTTTTCCCAGTTCCAGAAACACCTATTAAGAATGGGATACTTACTTCTAAAGCAGCACCGCCAAAATTCATCATGAAATTACCAAACACAAATAAAGTAAAAGAGTTCATTATGAATAGAATAAACACACCAAAAGAAAAAATAACTCCTGCAGTTAAAACCACATTAAATGTATTAAATTTTTCAAGCAAAAATCCGAAAACTAATGATCCAATTAAAAAGCTTACTGATCCTAAACTTAAAGATAGTCCAATCAACGAATGATTAATTGAAAAACCTTTTTCAATTACTGGAATTAAAGGCCCGATAAGTACTAAAACAAAACCAAATGTAAAAAAATTCAAAAATCCATATAAGTTAATAAGTTTTTCCTTCATTATTTACCTCCTGAACTTTTTATAATTATACTAATTATACTAATTATACTATATTTATTCATAAATACCATCCAAAATTTAATATCTGTTACGCAATATCGTTATTAACGTTGATGTTAGCAAATATAGCTTTTAACATAGAATACATAGAAGGGACATTTATAACACATTTATTGAGTGGTAATAGTAGAAGGAAATGGATGATAAATAGGCTAATCAATTTTTATCTTTTTGTAGTTTTACAATTATTTATATCATTTGTTGTTATAACAATTGGTTTTGGAATAATAACCGGTTCGTTTGGATTAGGCTTACTTGAAATTAATAAAGAGAATATGGAATTTTTAAAATTAATCACACCAACAATTTTAAATATTTTGAAAACATTATCATTTATATCATTTGCTGTATTTATAATAACATTTTTTCTAGAAAAATAATGTTGTGAAGTATTATATCAGCAGGATTGATTTTTGTAATAACAAGTATCGCAAACCTTATTACTTTGATGTTTACAGAAAAAATAATATTAAAGACTTTCTTAGATATATATGGTTAATAGAATCAAAGAATCATTTTTTATGCATAATTTGGATTACTATGTTTTCAATATTGCCTTGAAGGCGTATTGTTAAAATTGAGATTGCAAATCACGGAAGTTAGTAGAATAGCGATAACAAAATATTAAAAGCATTCCAAAAAAAGTAAAAATTTCATACTTCTTTAAAAAGTTAAAGATAAAATAATTTAGGAGCAGGCAAAACTATAATAAAACGCTTGCTCCAATAATTTTTAAAAGTTTTATTTAAGGAAACAGTTCTTTTTAAAAATAAACAAAAAACTTTGATAATAGAAAACAACTTATAGACTTCGTCAAAAAAATAATATATCGTTTTAAAAATATTTTAGTGACAGATATTTTTTTGCTAAATAGAATATAACTTCAATTAGCATTTTTTATCGGAAATTATATTTATGATAAAAATTATTAAAAACTAATCAAATTTTTGAATTTATAATTGAAGCATCAAGAATTTCAGATTTTTCTTTAAATTGAACTTCAAAAAACCTTTATTTATGAGCTTTTATGATTTCTCTTTGTATTTTAGTTTTTAAGGGCCATTTATCAATAAAGATATATTTTTATACATATCGATTTTTTAAAACAACCTTATTTTTGAAAATAAAAGGCGATTCGCGATACGAACTATTTTTGTTGAAAAATTATTAATTTTATTAGTTTTCAAATAATTTCAGTTATTTTATTGTCATTTGCATTATTTTAAAAACTCTTTGTATTTTCACCTTCAATTTCATATTCTTTCTTATAATTGCTCTAAAAATTATACTAATTTGTTTTTTTTGGCTTATTTTTACATTTGTCATATTTGGGTTTTGGGAATTACAATTGATGATTTTAAATTATTCAATAAAAAACAAAAAAACTTATATTTCTTTCGAAATGATAGTATAATATTTTACTTACTCAAAAAATGGTGCAAAGAAAATCAACGATAAACATGGTGCAGGAATGAATTAACTTATGAAATAATAAAATTTTCTCCTTATGGTCTATAAAACTAGATACAGTTTATAAGAAATGAAATATTTTAAATTCCAAAAACCTATTTTTGTAAAATTTTTACTTGTGCAATATAATGTTTCTTATATTGCATTTTGTCCAAAAAAATTTGTAATTGTATAATCATTTTATGCCATAGGATAAACAAAAACGGGCTTTGGTATAATACCAAAGCCCTTACATTATTAAAATATATTTTATCTTTTATTAGAATTATTTTTGAGGTCTCCATCTTTAAGATTCTCTTTCCTAACTTTACTCTTTTCTTCAGGAGACATTCCTAAATTATAGTTATAAATTACTCCTTTCCCAATCTCCATAGATTGGATTCGGAAGTATTATAAATTTTGTCCCCCATTTATCTTTCATTTTATCTACAAGCTCATTTCTTTCGGATGTGTCTTATGCCTAAATACAAATGTAAAGTCATTCAAATTATCACCAATAATAAGAACTATTCTGTAATTTTCTGCTACCATTTGTCTTCTTGATTCTTTGACTGAAGTTGTAGATTTTGCTAATACGGCTTTTCATTCGCAAATGGGAAACCAAGATTTTTAAGGTTTTTAATAGTGACTTTTCAAACTATCGCTTCTATTAGTAATGTAAAATACTTCTCCGTTGTTTTTTTGCTACATAATTAAGAAATTCTAATACCCCTGGAATAGTTTAGCAAGTTTTGCATCACACCATTCATTCCAGCCCATTGGATAAGCATTATTTGTTTCATTCAACACATGTTGTGTTATATTTAGTACAAAAACAATTTTAGCAGGTGTTGCCTTTTTTTATATTTTAATTTAACCCATCTTTTACATTGGCCAGGGTCAACTATAAATCTCAATTGTAAAATTTTTCTTAAACTATATGATATAATTTTTTCACCAAAAAAATGGAGAAGGAACTATATGAAAATAGATATTGAAAGAAAAACTTCTTTACTTTTATATGGCATGCTATATTTCTTGCTTTTGCTTATTTTTTATTTAAATAAATACAGTCGTTCCTTTACTGATTTTAAAGCCGGTGGTTCTGATTTTATTTGCTAGTTTATTAGTTTCGAAGCCTCTAAAATAAAATATCTTTTAATTGGAATATATCTTAGTATTTCATAACTTTTTCTAATTGCTCTTATTCTTTCAGTACATTTTTCAAATAAATTTGTTTTATTTTTTACAATTCTTGGCCTTACAATTTTTTCATTTAGTGGAGTTTTTACAGGTATCAGCTATACTGACTTACTTGGAAAATCAATTTTAAAAGAAAATCTAAGAAAATTTATGAGTACTAGACAAATACTAAGAAGTATTTTTGCCTAACAGGAGCACTTACAGAAAAAATTATACTAAATGCCTTTGGATACTCTGTAAACTATGCTGTTAAGTTTTACATTTCTTTTTTCTCACTTCTAATTGCTTCAACTGGTTTTTGGTTAATTAAAGAAGAAAAAATAGCATTTCATAAGAAAATTTCCTCATTTATTAATATTTTTTAAAATATCTCAAATTATCTTTTTAATGATAAAAATTTACTAAATCATGTTATTTTAAATAATCTTACCGGTTTTGGGCTAATTATTATTTAATTTTATATCACTCTAGCAAAAAATTCATTTGCTTTAGATAATGAAATTGTTGGAAATTTTTTCTTTTTACAAATGTTTTGAATTATTTTAGCTAGTTTTCTTCGGAAAAAATATTGCATAACAAATGATTTAAGAACGTTCTAAAAAGTTGCTTTATAGTAGAAGTATTACACCAATCATTGCATTAATATTAAGTAATTTTTTCCCACAGATTTATTCTATTGTTTTTCTAATTTCAGAGTTCACTTCAAGTGTTAGGCAAATGTCATTTGAATGGCTATTAATAAAATAAGCAATAATAAAAACCGTGTATTATAGGTAGTTATTTTAGGGGTATTAAATATTGTTACTGTTATTTCCATTAATTATTGAAATTGTATTAAAAATTAACGGATATGAAATAATATTTTTGTCATTTTCAGTTTTTATAGTTTTAAGTCTAACTTTTTTAAATAGAATAGAAGAAAAGTAGCTAAATAAAAATTTAGGACTTTTAAAAACTATTTTTTAAATACAACTAACCAATAATAAAACATTTATAGCTTAACAATTGATATAAACTTCCATTTCATTAATTTTTTGTTTCTAAATCAAAGATTTTTACACACCTTAAAACATTTTTCTATTATCTATTTTTCAAATTAATACTCATCCATTTAATTACCTCAAACTCTGTAATATATCTCCACTTTCCATGTATTTAAATGAATTAAAAAAAGAAATGGAATATTAAATAAAAAGACATGGCTTCAAAAATATACTGAAGCCATGTCATTAATCTAGATTATATTATAATTAAGGAACTATAATATTTATAAACAATTCACGAATAATATCTTTATCAGATAAATCTTTACTAATTGCAACAATTTTAACAACATAGTTTCCAGAAGAAGCAGAGTTATTAAAAATAGTAAACATAATTGGATTTGTTATATCACTTGTATCTATATTAATTTCCTCAGGGAAAATATTAAAACCTGTAGGTGTACTATTATCATAATTAACAATTGTAAATTTTATAATTCCATTAAAATCAGATTTTGGAGTAATTTTAATAAAAGTATTAACTGAACTAGCATTTTCTATAACATAGTAATTATTAATAAAATAATTTGAATCAACTAAATCTATTGTAAATCCATAATCTGTATGTTGAATACCTATAACTTCAATTATAATAAACACATATCTTACTATCGTTGAATCTTCATTAGTTGCTTTAATCCTTAGATTATATGTTCCAGTTGTCATTGTTGATGCTACTGAAATTACCATTGTAAACTTTACTGGATTTTCATTTGGAATGTTAATTATCGCTGGTGCTATACTTATCCCTTCTGGTGCTACCTCACCTTCCAATGTCTCTAATTCAAATCTTACATTTCCACTAAACCCATTCTCTGGTGTTATTGTTATTTGCACTTTTCCTGAGTTCCCTTGCTCTATGTTCAATTTTTCTGTGTCACTCTCTATCGTAAATGATGGTTCATTACCTTCTAAAACATTTATAACAAAGTCACTCTTTTTAATTATCTCAAATTTTTCGCTTATAGCAACTAATTTTAATTTATATTTTCTATTCGGTATGTTTGGATTAACTTTCAACTTTAAAAAAGTTGATGTTGATTCTTTATCGATCTTAACATAAGATGGCTCTACCGTAACATATGAAAAAGGTAGTCCATTTTCATCTTCAAAATAAAGTTTTATATTACCATTAAACTCATTATAAGATTTTATACCTAATAAAAATTCAGTCTCTGAATCTCGTGTTATATTTATCGAGGTTGCATATGGAATTATTTCAATATCCCTTATTGATACATTCAAATTAACATTCTTTGTACTATTACCTATTCTAGCTTTCAAGTTTAATGAATAATTACCTGGTAGGGTACTATCTTTCTTTTCTATCTTTAATGAGATTTTTTTTATTGATATTACATCTATTACAACATTTGTTGAATTATTTAATGTAAAATTATTATCATCAAGAAAAAATTCAACTTTTCCTTTAAAACCATTAACGGGAGAAACAATAAGGTCAATATTTTCAGAATTCTTTCCCACCATTTCAATTGATATATTTTCTGGTGCAATCAAAACTGTTGGAGAAAAATTTACACATCCTGTCAAGGCTAATACAATGATTAACAAAGCTAAAAAATTAAATTTGTATAATTTCATAGAAGTCCCCCCATTTCCAAAATATTAATTTCTTTCCGATTATTTATTATAACATATATTTTTAGCAACATTTATATTTGAAAGTAAAAATTTAAAAAAAAATTAAAATAGTTTATTTTTTATTTTAAATCCTGGCCAAAGTAAAAAATAAGTTCAATTAGAATATAAAAAAGTACTACACCAGCTAAAATTATTTTTGGACCAAATACAAATCATACAAGAAGATGTAACCCAACAATATTTTCTTAAATATTATTTGACCGCAAAATTACTCAATAAAATATCTAATTTTGTCTTTGATAAATCTAAAAGAATGAATTTAAGAAAGTATCCTGACCATATCTTTGTTTTAATTTTAACTCTTATGTATTTAACTAATATTCAATCAATGAGAATAGAGAAGACTATATACTCATCTTTTAGAATAGATTGAAAAGATTGTCAAAAAAGAAAGTAAGTAAGAAATTAAAAAGACTTTTTAGTATACTGCTAGTTATTGACAGCAGTGAAATTAGAGGAAAGAAAAAGAGACTTCATCTACTATATGAAGCAAATGCAAAAGTGTTATTAGATTTTGAGATAGGAAATAATAGAGAAGTAGAACATGCAGAAAATATGTTAGAAGATATAGAAGGTTCAATATTGTTAGCAGATAGGGGGTACTGGCAATGGGAGTTTATTGAAAAAATGAAAGAAAAGATGAAGTTATATGTAAAGCCTAGAGGAAGAAAAGGGAAAGAATTTATGGAAAGAGAAATAAATAGGTTAATATATAGCAAAAGATGGGAAATAGAATGGTATATGGAAAGGATGAAGCAGAGGATAAAGGTGAGAGGAATGAATGAAAGGACACTAAAGGCACAGATTACATATATGTTACTAGGGCAGCAGTTAACAATGTTAATAGACACACTCTCTGCGCATCCTAAAATGATTAGATTGATTGAAAAATAATTTTTACATTGGCCAGAGTGCTACCACTTGATATAAAACGAATAATTGTCAATGACTTTTTACATTATATTTTTAAAAAACTTATATTAATTTTTCCTTCATGAATTCTTAATATTATTTTATCAGTCACATGAATTTTTATTTTTAGTTTTAATCAAATATCTATATCTTTTCATTTTTGCTAGCATATTTTTTCGTTTTCAAAGTTGTATTAGCCTTTTTAATAATCTCTATAGCTTCTTTTTTCAAAGATAAAACTTCTTCAAAAATCATATGAAGAATTGAAATCTGAGAAACAATCGGAGAAATTTTTGGCATACCACGTTCTAATCCGGCAGGAGGAATATAGATAGTTTTATCCACAACTTCAGTAATTTTCGATTCATACCCTCCTGTAATAGCAACAGTGAATGCTTTTGAATCTTTTGCAACTTTCATAGATTTAACTGTATCTCTAATATTTCCACTTGAGGAAATTCCAAAAACTACTGTTTGATTATCCATCCCTGCTGCACTTATAACTTGCATATGAGGATCGTTATAATAATTTGCAAAGAATCCTCCTCTTGTAAATAATAATGCTCCATATTCAGCTACTACACCACTAGAACCTACACCAAAAAAGAATATTTTATTTGATTCAACTACTTTTTTGGCAATTTGGTTTATTTCATTTTCATTTATAATCTTTGATAATTTATTCAATGATTCAATAACTTCTGAAATTACAGAATTAGTTTTAGTTTCTTCAAATGATATCGAAGAAAGTTCTTTTGCAAGTTCTATTTTTAATGCTTGAAACCCTTTATATCCAAGTTTTCGACTAATCCTGGAAATAGTTGCTTCTCCTACTTTTGCAAGTTCAGATAACTCACTTATCGAATGATGTATTACATCATCTGGATAGTTGATAATATATCTTGCAATTTTTCTTTCAGCAGGTTTTAATTGGTCATAAATAGCTTTTAATTTTTCAATAATTCCTAATTTAACATCTTCCATATCTTTTCTATTCACCTTCCTTATTAAATTCATACTTTATCATTTAAAATACCTTGAATAATTTTTTGTAAACTCTCCAAGCTATAAAATTTCTTACCAATTTCAAAATTTTCATTAACAGTTTTTTCATACGCTTCTTTATCAAACAAAATTTCAAACAATTCTTCAGCAGCCTTTATTTCAACTTCTTCATCAACATTAACCAAACCATCTTTTTTGAAATAACTATTTCCAAGACTAATATATTTTAGTCCAGACATTTTTATGTCAGATTCAAAAACTTTGTATTCAAATAAAACTATAGGTTTTTTTACCATAATTGCTTCTAGCAATTGATTTCCCCAACCTTCAAGAATAGATGGATATGTAATAGCATCTGCAATACTATACAAATCCCAAAAAGTCCATACTTTATTTTCAACATTAGGATATAGATCTACTGTACGAATACCATATTTAAATGCCAAATCTAATAATTTGTATTTATAATTTTCACTTTCACACATTCCAGAAAATGCTAAAATTATCTCTCCATTAAATATTTTCCCATTATATAATTTTTTACCAACATATTTTTTAGAAAGTTTTGACATCTGATTAACCAGCTCAATTGCTAATTCAATTGCTTTTCTTTCTGTTATTCTAGTAGCCTGAAGTAGAACAATCGAATTTTCAGATATATTATATGCATCTCTTATTTTTAAATTTACATCTTCATTTGTAAATAGAGGTTCATTGAAATCCATTACATTTGGTACAATTGTAGATTCAACATTCTTTTTCAAATATAGAGCATTCCTAGCAAGTGAATTTATCACAACATGCTTTATATTATCACCAAGTGGAGGACAATACATTTCTAAAAGTTCTTTAATCTTTTCATCTGTATAATTTAAAAAATATTTTCTTTCCCACCAAAAATCGTGGTGATGCCCTATGAATATTTTTTCTGGATGCTCTTTAGCAAATCTAAAGAGAGCAATCGCTGATGGCAAAAAAGCTCCTAAAGACCAAATATTATTTGGAATAATTACATCATATTTTTTAAGAACGTGAAAAATGTCATTATACACTTTATCACTTTCTTCAAAAATTATATTCAATAATCCATTGATATCAAAATCTTCAAGTTTTTCAAAAGCATTTTTATTTATTAATCTATACTTTGGATTTTCAAAGCCAATTGATGGAACTACAACATCTACTCCTTCTTTATTATTCCCTGCTACTATATCAACTTCATGACCCATCCTTTTCAATACCTTTCTCCATTTTTCCATTTCAAGTGATACTCCGTCCATTAAACCAGCTCTATAGTGAACCAGTGCAACTTTCATCAAATTCCCTCCAATCTACTTTCTGTATCAACATCAAACAGCATCATTCTTTCATGGTCCAATGTTACCTTAATGATTTGATCAGCAGAATATTTTGGGAAAGCTGGTGCAACGATTTTTACAATTTGATCTCCCAATTCAACTGCAATAACTTGATGAGAACCTTGAGGTTCAACAACTAAAATTTTCTCCCTAAAAATAGCACTTTTTTCATCATCAGTTATAAGTAAATTTTCAGGACGTATTCCTACAATTATCTCGTCTTTATTGTATTTTTCAATTACGTGTTTAATTTTTTCTGGTACTTTAATATCAATATAGTTATTTTTCAAATGTATTTCTCCATTATTTCTAACTATATTCATTTTAAAGAAATTTGTAGGTGGTGTTCCAATAAAACCAGCGACAAATACATTCGCACTGTAAAAGTAAACATCATCTGGAGTTCCAACTTGTTCTATTTTACCATTTCTCATAACAACTATTCTATCTGCCATAGACATTGCTTCTGATTGA
>NZ_JAIHAP010000050.1:0-13101 GCF_020054775.1 Thermosipho sp. (in: thermotogales)
CAATATAGCCTCAATTAATGTGTGTCCACTATTTGGATCAACCTTTCTTCTTAAGCCAACCGCATCAGAAGCAACTATTGATAAAAAAATTGCTGCTATGGCAGTTTCTGGAGAGTCATAGCCAGTTATTCTTGCAACTTCCCATGCCAAAGCTGCTGTTGTTGCAACGTGTGCACTTGGCATTCCTCCGTATCTTCCAAAACTTTTAATATCTCTATATATTATCACCTTTAATATTTGAGCACTTAAAAATGCAAAGAAAGCAGCCAATAATGCTTTATTTGATAATAATTGAAGCATATATTTACACCTCTATATATTGTATTCTTTTTTAAGTAGTAAAAGATTTCCACAACTTACATCTTTAAATTCCATAACATCAAATATTTTTTGGATTATATATACCCCTAATCCTCCTGGCCTAATTTCTTCTAAAGGTCTTGGTTTGACTTTAGATGGATCAACTTTTGGTCCAAAATCCCTAAGATAGATTTCGAGAACATTAGGTTCAGTCCATTTTAACGTCATTTTAATAATTTTATCTTTTTCGAATTTGTATGTGTGTTCTATTATATTAGCGATTGCCTCATTAACTGCAAGTTCAGTATCAAATATATCTTGCTCATTAACTGCTTTTTGAGATAAAAATTTTTGTACTACACTTCTTGCAATCTTAATATTTTCACTTTTTGAGAGAAAAGTAATTGAAATTATATCCATTATCCATTCCCCTTTAAAATTTGTATTTTTTGATTATAATTTCCAAATTTATTCCAACCTTCTTTTAAATTGTATTTATCTTTAACAAAATAGTCAACGTATAAGATTTTTGGTTGAATAGCTTTAATTATCTCGATAAAGTTTTTTGAGAAAATTTCAAAATTTTCTTTTGTTATTACTAATTTTTCAGGGAAAACTGGGATATTAGTTATTCCATATTCTTTTAGAATTTTTTTTGATTTTTCAATTTTTTCCTTTCTTTTATTTTCAAGTTCGATCTTTGAAAATATACAACCACAATATGCCTGACGGTAAATATTTTGTTCTTTGATAAATTTTAAAGCTTCTTGGTATTCCTTTCCTTTTCTAAAATATGTTTCTATATATTTTACATTAACTTCCTGCTCTACTATTTTACCAATTTTATTTATTTTTTCCAAAACTTTTCGTGGAGAGGAAGTTAGAGTAGTTGCAAAAGAATTAAAATTATTAATTTTAGCAGTAATTGCTGTATTTTTTAAAAGAAGGTATATACATTTATCGCACCTTGGACTATTAATACCAAGATTTTCAAGGCCTTTTATGTATCTAAAGTAAACTTCGGGTTCATATTTGCTTTCAATAATTTTTAAATTCCACCTCTTTGCAAGTTTTAAAACTTCATTTAATCTTTTTTCATATTCAGATTTTGGATGGATATTTGGATTGTAAAAATAAATGTATTTTATTTTTTCTTTCATATGAAAGTATGAAGGCACCAAATCTGGTGCGCAACATACGTGAAGAAGCAACTAAAACACCTTCTTTGAATCAAGTAATAAAGTTACAGGGCCATCATTTACTAAAGAAACTTGCATATGTGCACCAAATTCACCAGTTTCAACTTTTAAATTGTAGTTTTTACAGGTATTTACAAATTCTTCATAAAGTTTTTTTGCAATGTCAGGAGGCGCTGATTCAGAATAAGAAGGTCTTCTGCCTTTTCTGCAATCACCGTATAAAGTAAATTGAGATACTATAAGGAGTTCACCTTTTATATCAAGCAACGAAAGGTTCATCTTTCCATTTTCATCATCAAAAATTCTTAAGTTAATTATTTTTTCGGCAAGATATTTGATGTCTTCTTTGTTATCATCTTTTCCGACTCCAAGCAATACTAAAAGTCCATTTTCTATTTTTCCAACTGTTTTTCCTTCTACTTCAACTTTTGCATTTTTAACCCTTTGTATTACTGCTCTCATTTTCTTCTCACCCTCAATATTCCAGATTTTTTATTTAATTGACTTATTATGTCATTTAGTTCATTTAAAGATTTTACCACAATTGTCAGATGTGCAAAGACCGAATTCCAATTTTTTGATTCACTTAATTTAAAACTTTTTACGTTTATGTTTTTTGAAACTAAAAGATTCATTATTTCAGCAAGGCGTTCATTTTTGTCAAACTCAATTTCTAAGTTAGTTGAAAATTCATTTGAGTCATCAGATAGCCATTTAGCTTTAAATAGTCTATCTTCATCTATATCTCTAATATTTTTGCAATTAATTCTATGTATAGTTATCCCTCTTCTGCTTGCTACTCCTACTATTTCATCACCTGGAACTGGCATACAACATTTGGCGATGTGAATATCAATATTTGAAATTCCATCTATTTCTACTGCATTTTTAATTTTTTTCGAGTTTTTTGTCTTTTTCTTGTAATTTTTTTCTGGTTTGTTTTCTATTAGTTCTAGTAAATCGTTAAAAGTAATACTTCCTTCACCTATGCGTGTATAAAATTCATCTATACTTAAATTATGGTTTTTTATAAATTCATTAACTTTTTCGTGTTCGAGTAATTTTTCTATTGAAATATTCAATCTTTTAGATAGTTTTCTAATTACATCTTTTCCTGATTCAATTAGTTTTTCTTTTTCTTTTTCTCTAAAAAATCTTCTAATTTTTGCCTTTGTTCTAGGACTTTTAGCATATTTTATCCAGCTAAGGCTTGGCCCTTTACTTGATTTGTTAACTAAAATTTCTACAACATCACCATTTTTTAGCTTGTAATTTATTGGAACAATTTTTCCGTTTACTTTTGCACCAGCAAAATGGTGTCCTATTTCTGTATGTATAGCGTAAGCAAAATCAATAACGGTTGATCCCAAAGGCATATGAATTATTTCTCCCTTTGGCGTTAAAACAAACACTTCATCAAGTTGCAATTCATTTTTAAGTTCGGAAAGATTCGTACTTCCTTGAAGAAGTTCTTTTCTCCAGTCAAGAAGTTGAAGAAGCCACTTTTGCTTTAAATCAACGCTCTTTTCTTTGTAAATCCAGTGAGCAATTAACCCATACTCTGCTTCGTTATGCATTTCTTCATCTCTGATCTGAATTTCCAAAGGTTCACCATATTGTGTTACAACTGTAGTATGAATTGATTTGTAACCATTTGATTTTGGAGCTGCAATGTAATCTTTAAATCTACCAGGAAGAGGAACCCAAATATGGTGTACTACTCCAAGAGCAGTATAACAGGTTTGAACATCTTTTACAATTGCCCTAATTCCAATAAGATCATAAATTTCTTCAAATTTTTTATTTTTTTCCTTCATCTTTTTCCAGATACTATAGTAATGTTTATAACGACCTTCCACTTTAGCATTTATATTATTTTCTTTTAATGCAAGTTTTAATTGATTTACATATTCGTTTGTTCGCTCTTCCCTTTCTTTCTTTTTTTCAGCAACTAATTCTTTAATCATGTAATATTCTTTTGGGTATAAAACTTTAAAAGAAAGATCTTCAAGTTCCCACTTTATCACATGAATCCCAAGTTTGTGTGCAATAGGAGCATAAACTTCAAGTGTTTCAAGTGCTTTGTATTTCTTTTTTTCTTCATCTTCAACATATTGTATTGTTCGTATGTTATGTAATCTATCTGCAAGTTTTACAAAAATAACTCTTACATCTTCAGCCATTGCAAAGAGCATTTTTTGTATGGTTTCACTTTTTTTCTTTTGTTCGATGTTTCCAACAGGTGCATTAATCTTGCTGACTTTTGTTACTCCATCGACAATTAATGCAACTTCTTTACCAAACATTTCTTCAATATCTTTTAAAGTTACTTTGCCTTGACTATCTTCAACTGTATCGTGTAAAATTCCAGAAATTATAGTAGTAATATCTAATTTTAATGATGCCAAAATTTTGGAAACTTCAATTGGATGAGTGATGAAAGGTTCACCAGATTTTCTGTAGTAACCTTTGTGGCCGTATTCAGCCAATTTGATTGCTTTTTTGATTTTTTCTTTTTCTTCATTTGATAAATTTTTATTGAGAACCGTTTCCAAATTTTTAATATATTCTTCTATATCTATCATATTTAAACACTCCTTAACTCTTTTGGAAATATTTTAACACAAATTTTGCAAAGTGTGTTATAATAGCTATTGGAATTGTTAATTTTGTATTTCTATATCTCGATAAAAAAATTAAATGAAATTATTTGAAAATCATTAAAAAATATTTGGTTGAATAATTTTTAAGATGGAAAGTTAAGTAGTAATTTTACTTTACAAATTTTAAGGATAGGAGGGATAGTTGTGAAGAAAGTTTTGATTTTTAGTACGATGTTTTTATTTGTTTTTCTGCTTTTTAGCGGTTGTGTTCAACAGTTTTTAAGTCAAGAGTACCCTGCAAGTCTTAAAGTTTATGTAACGGATTACAGATCAGGAGCTGCAGTTGAGGAGGCAACGGTAACAGTTTTTGATGAATCGGGTTCAAAGGTTGCTGAAAAGGTTACTGATGGGGAAGGTTTTGTGAAATTTGATTTGAAAATGAACGATACTGTAAAGTATTTTGATGTGAAAATTGAAAAAGAAAATTATGGTATTACAAGATTAAATAATTATATGATAAGTGGTTTAGAAACAAAAATATTAGAATTAACGTTAAGAAAAACAGCATATGACACTTCAAAAGCATCTGATAAAATTACAATTAATGCAAGCTTTTTTGAAGATGAAGGAATGTCAAAGACTCTTAATTTAACAAAATTTAATTTGAACAAATTTTCCGGTGATGAATTGTATTATAAGATTAACGTTCTTTCAGGAACTGGTTATGATGTAAACCACGTATATGTAAAAGTTGGTGGAGTCCCAGGAAGCGGATTTTTCACTAATCCAAGAAAAATTTATTATGATACAGAAATTGAAGGAAGCATATCCTTGGATGGTTTTTCTGGAAAGGTTCCAGTTTTTGTTGCAGTAGTTGATCAAAATGAAAATTTGGTTGTTAATGCTTATTATTTGACACTGGTTAAAGAAAGTGGAGATTATAATATGTATGTTGTTGAAAAACCAAGTGATAGTGGATCTGTGAACCTTAAAGCATATACTAGAAGAGCTGGCATAAAATTTTATTCTAATGATATTCAAAAATCAGCAGTTTCTGAAATGAAGTTTGAAAAACCAAATGCTGCTCCAGATAAAGATTTAAATATGTGGATAGAAGTGAATTGGGTGAAATGGGAGGATTCTTCTGCATCTTCAACAACTGACAAACCAGAAGCTTATGTTGTTTACAGAAGTTTTGATGGAGTAAATTACGAACTAATTGCAAGGGTGCCATCAGATACTAATTATTATAGGGATAGCTCTGCACAACTTGAAGCTGGAAAAGAAGTTTGGTATAAAGTTGGCTCATATTATGGTGGAAAAATTTCTTCATTGACCGATTTAGGTTCTGTTGTTCCATTAGGAATGTTTGATATAAAATATATAAGTCCAACAGATGGAGCAACTGATGTATCAACTAATCCAACTTTTGAATGGGAAGTAGTAAATCCAATAGATTCTCCAGAAGGAACTGTAGTTTACTTATTTGATATTTGGCTTTATGATGAAACTTTAAATGATTATGGATATTATTCGTTAAGTGCTAGTGGCTATCCAAAATATAACTTTATAGGTACTGTTGCTACAAGCGTATCTTTTGCTTTTGATAATCCTCCTGCAGGTTTGTGGTGGGTAGATTATGGTGCCGGTGGATGGTATCAGTTTAATACATTGCAAAAAAATAAGACATACGAATGGGGTAATGAATTAGCAGTTGCTATAGTCTCTGATGAAGATTCAGAAGCATATTCTATATACGCAGATCAAGGTAAAATTATTGATCCGTTTGGAATAGAGGCAGAGATTTATAATACATTTACTACTGGTGAAAATTGATGAAAGGAGGGAATTTTAGATGAATAAGTTGTTTAAATATTCATTTTTTGGAATTTTAGTATTGTTTTTAATACTATCAAGTTGTGGATTAAACAATATAACTCAAAATAGTAAGATTTCTAATAATACAGGTTCGGATATAAAATTGGGAAGTCTTGAATTTGAATACGAAGAAGGTAAGGTTCTTGTTGGGTATGAAAACAGAGAAGAAGTTAACAAAATAGTAGAAGCATTAAATGGAAAAATTGCAGTTGATTTGCCACAAATAAAAATGGTATCAATTAAGTTTGATGGAACAGTAGAAGAGGCATATGAGAAAATTTTAAAACTTGGTTTAAAAGGTATCAGATATGTGGAACCAAGCTACAAAAGATACATTATTGATCCCAAACCAGTTGATAATAATATGATAAACAAAAATAATGAAACTAGTTTAAATTCGACTAATCCAAGAGACGATGAAGAATTTTCAAAATACTTGTGGGGACTGGAGGCATTAAACGTTAAAGATGTTTGGAATATGAGATATACAGGCGATGGAGTAATTGTTGCAGTAGTTGATAGTGGTGTTGATGGTACACATCCTGATTTAAAAGGTCAGGTAATTGAGGGATACAGACCAAAAACAGGCGAAATCTTACCTGCAGGTACAGATTCTTCTTTTGGTGGAGCACATGGAACTCACGTTGCAGGCACTATAGCTGCTAGTGATAATTCTTTAGGAATTATTGGCGTAGCACCAGATGCAAAGATTATGCCGATTGTTATATTTGATGTGGAAGGTTATGTAGGTGATGATGCGGTTGCTGATGGAATAATTTGGGCTGTTGATCATGGCGCAGATATTCTTCAAAATTCCTGGGGAGGATGGGGCTATAGCTATACTTTAAAAGAAGCATTTGATTATGCATTAGACAGAGATGTTGTTGTAACAGTATCAGCTGGTAATGATCACACTGACCAACATTTACATTATCCATCAGGCTATCCTGGAATAATTCAGGTTGCAGCAGTTGAATTTAATGGTGGTGAATATAGAACAACATGGTTCTCAAATAGAAGTGACGCTATAACAGTAGGAGCACCTGGTGTTGATATTCTTTCAACAGTTCCACAAGCTACTGCTTTAGGTTATGAAGGCGGAGAACTTGCTGACTCATTTGGTGGGTTATACGCATTTTATCAAGGTACTTCAATGGCTTGTCCACATGTTTCTGGTGTTGTAGCATTATTGAAAGAAAAGTATCCAGATGCAAAAGTATGGCAAATAAGAAAGTTAATCGAACAAGGTGCTGTTGATATTGATAAGGATGGATATGATCATGATTCAGGATTTGGACTAGTAAATGCGAAAAATTCAATAAATCTTTCACTACCAACTGAAGGTGGAGCAACATTTAATGTTGAAGCACTCGATAGTTGGGAAAATCCTATACCGGGAGTATTTGTAACACTAAAAAGAGTTGATGGTGAAGGTGGAGACTATTTTGCTAAAACAGATCTTACTGGTATTGCCCATTTTTCAAATATAGACGCAGGAAAATATGAAGTTATAGTTGGTGGACCAGATTCAAATGATAGATCTTACTCAGGAGATGGTTATCTTGGTAATAGTTTCTCAACAAGAAGAGAAGAAGAAAGGCAATATGTAAGGACTGTTAATGTAACAGCAGATGCTACTGAAACGTTTACTTTTACATCTACATTTAAAGTAGAATTTGATGAACCAGTTATTGACTTAGGCCAAGCAACACTAACGGTTGATTCAGTGTTTTATGAACTTATTACTGGAATTAGAGGATCTTACTTAAGTGAAACGTTTGTTTCAAATATGAAGTATGATTTCTCTTCTATAGCAGATTTAGTATATTTGAGATTAGAAAGATCAAATGTTGGAGCGACATGTACTGTTAATGGTACAGTTACTTTGAATGGAACTGAAATACCAGTAACAGCTGTTTTTGCAAGTGAAGATGCGACACTTTCAACAGTAGTTGATGATGTTTATGGAAAACCATACTGGCTAATATTTGGTAATTAAATTTTTGGAATTTACAAAATATAAATCAAGCCTCCAATTTTGGAGGCTTGATTTTTTAATTATTATTTAAACCCATTAATATTTTTTCAGGTGTGATAGGTAGTTTTTTTATTCTAACACCTACTGCATTATATATCGCATTAGCTATTGCAGCTGGTGGTGTGTCAATTCCAATTTCTGCAACAGATTTAGCACCAAAAGGACCAGTTGGTTCAAAACTTTCTACGAATTTTACTATAATATTTCCTATATCTTTTCTAGATGGGATTTTGTACTGCATTAAATTATTTGTTAGTAATTTTCCACTTGGTGAGTATTTAACATCTTCAAATAATGTCATACCAATTCCTTGCACAAGACCACCTTCAACTTGAATTCTTGCAAGATTTGGATTGATTGTAACACCACAATCTACTACCGCCACATAATTTATAAGCCTAACTTTTCCTGTTTCAATATCAACTTCAACTTCTGCAAATCCGGCCATAAATGGTGGAGGGGATTCCTCACCGACATATGATGCATCTGCAATCAACTGCTTTTGGTTTTCGGTGTAATACAAAACAGTGGCAAGTTCTTTCAAATCAACTTTTTTACTACCATCTTTTTCGAAAATATATTTTCCATCAAAGTCTACTTTTGATTCATCAAGCCCCAATTTAAGCGCTCCTTCTCTAATAATCATTCTTTTCATTTTTTCTGCTGCTCTTTTTACAGCATTACCTGAGACGTATGTAGTACTTGATGCATATGCGCCAACGTCAAATGGAGTAAGATCGGTGTCTGATGAATAAACAATAATATTTTCAGTAGGAACTTGAAGAACTTCAGCTGCTATTTGGGCAAGTATTGTATCACTTCCAGTGCCAAGATCCGTTGCTCCAATTAATAAATTAAATGAGCCATCATCATTTAATTTTAATATGGCAGATCCCATATCAATATTTGCAATACCTGATCCCTGCATTGCTATTGCCATTCCAACTCCTCTAAATTTTGTTTCAGATATTTTTTTTCTTGGAAATTTTTCTTTCCAATTAATTAACTTCATTCCTTCTTCAACACATTCATTTAATTTACAACTTCTTACAATCATATCTACTCCTTCACGACCTTCACCCATTATCTTGAATATTGGTGAAGTTTCGCCTTCACGTATCATATTCTTTTTTCTAAATTCTATAGGATCCATATTTAGTTTTTCTGCTAAGATATCAATAGCAGATTCAAGTGCAAAGTTTCCTTGAATTGCGCCGTATCCTCTATATGCTCCGGCAGGCACCTTATTTGTATATACAACTTTTCCTGAAAATCTGACGGCATCAACTTTGTTGTACATTGGCAGTGTTTTAGAACCAGCAACCATAAATGTTGTAAGAGCATGTTCACCATATGCTCCGGTATCTGATAAACCTTTCATGTCAATAACCTTTAATTTTCCATCTTTTGTTGCTCCTAGTGTAATATCATATCTCATAGGATGTCTAGTATAGGTTGCTTCAAACACTTCTTGACGAGAATATACAATTTTTGCGGGTTTTCCTGTTTTTAATGTAACAGCGGCAACAAAAGGTTCACCGTGTATTGCTTGTTTTCCACCAAAACCACCACCAATCCTTGGCTTTATAACTCTAATATCTTTTATTGGTATATTAAACGCTTCGGCTAATATCCTTCTAACATGGAATGGTACCTGTGTAGAAGAAATAATTACTAGCCTTCCATGCATATCAATATATGAGGCGGCAGAATGTGGTTCAAAAGCAACATGTGCTTGTGCTTGCGTATAAAATCTTTCAGTAATTATTACATCACATTTTTTTAGTTCTTCTTCAACATCGCCTATTTCCATTTCATACGATGCAGCAATGTTGTTTTTGGCATCAAAACCTATTTCAAACATTGGATGAGTTTCTTTTTCAGGATGTATAATTGAAGAATGACCTTCTGCTTTTTCAAAATCAAGAACTGGTTCTAGTATTTCATACTCTACTTTAATTTCTGACAAAGCTTTTTCTACGACCTTTTCATCTTTTCCTGCAACAATTGCAACTTCATCTCCGACATATCTTACGTATTCATCAAGTATATACCAATCATGCGGTGAAGGTTCAGGATAGCCCTGCCCAGCTCTGGTTATTGGTATTCTTGGAAGGTCTTTATATGTTAAAACACATTCGATTCCGTCAATTTTCTCTGCTTTCGATGTATCAATACTTTTTATTTTTGCAAACGCATGTGGGCTCCTTAAGATTTTAACTATAAGCGCATCTTTGGGGGATAGATCATCTGTGTATACTGGTTTTCCTAAAAGAAGTCCTAATGCATCTTTTTTTGGAATTTTTCTTGTAACTTCTTTCATTTTTCCACCCCCAAGAATTTTTCTATAGCCCTGTGCTGTCCTACATATCCAGTGCATCTACAAAGATTACCGATTAATTTGTTTGTTATTTCCTCTTTATCTTTAAAGTTTTTATTTTTAAGATAGACAGTATTTACTATCAATCCAGGACTGCAAAAACCACATTGGTCGGCACCTTCTTCTGCAAGATATTGGGCAAAAACTTTTGCATCTTCAAGGCCTTCAACTGTAGTTATATGATGACCATCAGCTCTTGCCGCAAAAACAGAGCATGAAGGCACAGGTTTTCCATCCAATAATACAGTACAAATTCCACACATTCCAGTGTCACAACCTCTTCTAACGCTATAATAGCCTAGTTTTCTTAGAACATCTAGTAAAATATCATCTGGATTTATTTCAACGTCTTTTTTTTCACCGTTTATTATTAGACTAATCTTCATTTTGTCACCTCCTCAAGAGCACGTTTTACAAGTGCTTTACAAACCTTTTTTCTATACTCTGCTGTGGCCCTTAAATCATCTGAAAATTTTAATTCTTCGGCTGCAATTTCTGCAGCTTTTTCAATATTTTCTTTTGTGATGGCGTTATTTGATAAAAATTCTGCGGCATTTTTAGCAAGTTGAGCTATACCTGGTCTTGCACCAACAGCAATTTTAAATTTTCCTTCATTGTTTGATACAGCTACATTTAATAAGGAAAAATCATATTCTGAATTTCTTACATATTCAAATGCGAGCTTTAAATTTTCCTTCATTATCTCAATTTTCGACAAGATATCTTTAACAATTTTTGTTTCAAGAAATTTTTCAAGTGGCATTTTACCATTTTTATACAATTCTACGTTAGTATTTAAGACTAAAAGAGCTGTAATTAAATCAGAAAAACCGTATTTGGGAAAAATAGTCCCTCCAACAGTGACTATGTTTCTCATTTGATAACTTAAAATTTTTTCTGCAACATTTTTTAAAAAGCCGTTGTATAAAGTTGAAAGTACCGGATCTTCTTCAAATGCTGATATTGTCACCATAGATCCAACTTCAACTTTTTCTGGATAGTCATTTATAAAGTCAAGATTTGTATCTATTAGATCAATTGCAACATCGAATTCTTGGTTTGAAAGTTTCAAAAATGCTGCTCCTCCGATAACTCGTGAATTTTTTTCGGTTAGTATTTGATATGCCTCTTCTAATGTTTTTGGCTTTACATATTCTTTAAACTTTATCATATATTCATCACCTTCTTTTCTTTAAGATTGTAATATGCTTTAATCATAAGGTTGTACACAAGTTGTTTTCTATATTCTTTTGATGCTCTAACATCAGTAATTGGATTTGAAAGCTTTTGGTATTCGCTTGCAAGGTATTCAAAAAGTTCTAGACTTATTTCTTGGCCTTTTACTTTTTCTTCTAGCAGCTTTTCACGCAATATTGTAGGTCCAACGGAACCGTAACAAATTGCAATGTCATAAATTTTATTGTTTGATTCTTTTAATAGTACGGCAATACTTGCAATTGATATGATCATTGCGTTTCTTCTGCCAACTTTTTCAAAATAGAATTTATAGTCATTTTTTATATCAAGTTCTACTCCAAAAACAAATTCATTCTCTTCTAATTCTATTTTTCCTGGGCCCTTAATAAAATCTTCAATGGGGATTTTTTTATTTGTTGGTTTAACAATTACTTTTGCATTTAAGAGATAACTTGCAAGGACAAAATCTCCCGCCGGTGATGCGTTTGCAATATTCCCAACAGGAGTACCTCTATTTCTAATCATTGGTGAACCTATTAGCCTTATTATATTATCTAAATATTTGTTTATATTGTTATCTTTTAGATATTCTCTAAGTTGACTGTATGTAAAGTTTAAGGGAATAAATAATTTATCACTTATATTTGGAGTTTCAATAATAGCTTTTGTATCTATTACTGTGTCTGTGTTTATTACATTAGCTCTTATTTTGACAAAAAGATCAGTTCCACCGGAAAAGAGAAATCCTTTTGTAGATGCTTTAATTTCAGATAATTCTTCAACGGTCTTAGGTAAGAAATAATTTTTAATCATTTTTTTCACTTCCTTTGATATAGCTAGAAGCTATTTTTACAGCATTAATTATTTTTACATACCCAGTACATCTACAAAGGTTTCCCTCAAGTGCTTCTTTTATTTCTTCTTCGCTTGGATTCGGGTGTTTATCAAGTAACACTTTTGTTGAAACTATAAATCCAGGTGTACAAAATCCACATTGTATTGCTCCAGCTTCAACATAAGCATCTTTAATTTGATCTTCAATACCCTCTAGTGTAATAATCTCTTTTCCATCGAGTTCAACAGCAAGCATAAGGCATGAATGAACATTTTTACCGTTGACGATTATCGTACAAGCTCCGCATTCTCCTTCACCACATCCTTCCTTTACAGACGTTATCTTCAAATCATCTCTTAAAAAGTCAAGAGCTCTTTTATAAACAGGTACATCCCTTTCAATTGTTTGTCCGTTAAGTGTGAATTTAATTTTCATTTTCTCACCTCTTCAAAGAAATATTTTTAATTAGCCTCCTGAAATTTGTTTTTTCTTAATTTTTTGAAAATATTATTCTTTCCCTTTTATTTTTAAAAAGAGTTAATTAGTTACTTTCATTTTTCATCTGTTTTTCCACCTATCTTTAGTTAACCTTTATGTTAAATCAAATACCTCCTTACCATTTGTATTTTTTAATACTATCTCACCATTTTCCCCTCAAACTAACCCTCTTA
>NZ_JAIHAP010000051.1:0-13061 GCF_020054775.1 Thermosipho sp. (in: thermotogales)
AAAATCAATGTATGAATATAAAGAGAGTTACACAAATGCATCATCAAAAACTTTCTTAAATTACTTTGAACAAATTTCAAAGGAAATTGGTAAAACAATTACTGTAGTTAGTTATGAAAATTCTGCAAAAGAACGTGCAGGAATTCTTGAGATAGAAGAAGTTGCTGTATTAAAAAATCTTGTAGATGTTTCAAACAATACTTATACTCTAAACATGGGAAATATCCAAATAAATCCAAATCCCAATTCTCTTTTTATTGTTTACATACCAAAAGATGGTATTTTAGTTTCTTCAAATCCAACGCCAACTAGCTTTGAAAACAATAAATTAAGTTGGGATGGAGAAAGCCTCAAAAACTTTCCAACGGTTATCTATAGGAGGAAATGATGGGAATTATAGAATGGTTGGTATTAATTAGCACAATTTCAACTTTATCTTTTTCATGGGCAGTTTACTTAATAAATTTACATAACAGCAAAAATCTTCCTGAGAAAATCAAGGAAGATGAAGAACGTTTAATTCAACTTATGGGAAGAGTAAGAATCTTTGTCGATTCCAAAATAGAGATTTTAGAAGAAAAAATGAAAGAATTAAACGATTTAATATCTCAAGTAAATGACCTTTATTCAAAATTAGTTCTGGAAGTATCTGAATACCAAAAAAACATTAAAACTAATTCTAAAACATCATATGAAGAAAAAAAGGAAGTTGAGGCAAATTCAGAAAATTTTGAAAAAAATCTAGAAGGAACAATAGAAAAAAGAGAAACCAAAAAAACCGAATTGACAAGAGAAGAACAAATTATAGAACTATACAATCAAGGAGTTGAAGAAGCTGAAATTGCAAAGAAATTTGGAATGGGGATAGGAGAAGTACGACTTATTATAGACCTATTCCATAGAACAAAAAGTAAGTAATTGACTAAAAAACCACAGTTAATAATATTAAATACAATCATAAGATTATTGAGATTTTCTTGGTTAAAAGATTCTTTATCTTTATAAGGTAGTATTTTGAGAAAAATATCACTTAACTAAGCTTTAATTGAGTTAAAAAGAGGTGTTTAATTTGAATTACCTCGATTTATTTAAACCCTTTGTATACAAAGGCGAATTTATTACTCTTCCTTACAGATTATTCTCACCAAAAATAGAAAATAATAAAAGATATCCTTTAATTGTATTTCTTCATGGAGCAGGAGAACGTGGAAATGATAATATAAAACAAATTACAGCAAATAAAGGTGCAACTGTTTGGGCATCTTTTGATGTTCAATCAGAAAATCCATGTTTTATTTTGGCTCCTCAATGTCCAGAAAATAGCTGGTGGGGTAGCTATAAAAAAGATGACTTTGTTTTTGAAGCTAATACTCTTTTATACACTGTTATGCTATTGATTAATAAAATCTCAAAAGAAAATCCAATAGACGAAAATAGAATTTACATCACCGGTCTTTCAATGGGAGGCTTTGGTACTTTAATCCTATTATCAGACTTTCCAGAAAAATTTGCTGCAGGTGTAGTTGTTTGTGGCGGCGGTGATCTTGACAAGGTGTCAAGATATAAAGATGTACCAATTTGGCTTTTTCATGCGGAAGATGATCCAGTAGTTTCCGTAGATTTTTCAAGAAAGCTTTTTGAAAAAAGCAAAAGTATAAGTGGGAATATTAAATACACTGAATATCCAAAAGGACTACTATCTTCACAAAAGATTCATCCTCACGCAGCTTGGGAGTTGGCATATAACGATAAAGCAATGATCAAATGGCTCTTTAATCAGGTAAAAAAGAGATAGGGGGAATTATTTTGCAAGAATTAATATATATAATTTTGACTACCTTAGGATTATTAGTAGGCGTGTCTTTAGGATACAAATTTGGATACAAAAAAGGGAAAAATGATAGGAATGCAGAAGAATTATTTTCTAATCTTTCTACAATCAATAACCTTTCTATTCAAATAGCAGAATTAAAAGCCAAATATGAAGAAATAGAAAAAGCAAGGTTTGAAGCTGAAAAACAAAGAGAAAAGCTTAATGAAGAAAAAGAAAAAAGATTTAAAGAGTTTATAGAAAACACTCAAAGATTATTTTCAGAGATAAGCAACTAAACTATTAAAATTGATGAAGAAAAAGAGAAACGAATAAATGAGTTAGTTGAACAAATGAGAAAATTCTTTGAAGAGCAAAAGAAAAATACCGAAAAATTTTTAAACGAGCAAGGAAAATCGAGAGAAGAAATCGAAAAAAGAAGGGATGCCCAAATTGAAGATATGAAACGAATGATTTCTATATTTACAAAAACTGTTTCTGGAACGAAAACCAGAGGCATGACTGGCGAATTTCTTCTAAAAGAAGCATTAAAAGAGTCAATAAAGGTTGGATTAATTAAAACGAATTTAAAAACCGAAGGTGGAGAAGTAGAATTTGCCTGGGATCTTGGTGACAGAAAATATATTCCAATTGATTCAAAATTCCCAGATGTATTTCAGCTGTTAGAAGAATACGACAAAGTGGAAAGCTCAAAAGAACGAGATAAATTAAAGAAAGAAATTATAGATAAAGTTAAAAAAGAAATACAAAGAGTTCAAAAATATCAAAATCTTTTTAATACCATAGATAGTTGTATTTTAGTTGTACCCGAAGCTATCTTAGAAATTGCTCCTGAACTTGTTGGACTAGGCCGAGAAAATAATGTATTTTTATGTAGTTACAAAGATGTTTTTGTTATAGCTCATACATTACAAGATAAATATATAAAGCTAAAAGAAGAAGGCGATATTGGAAAATATAAGCAAATGGTTTCTTACTTTTTCAAATTATTGAAAACATTAATAGTAAGGTCTCTACAATTGATAAAGCATTAACTACAATAGCAAATGCAAACACTTTTATCAAAGACTATATTAATAAAGCTAAAGAAGCTGGCTCTAGTAATAATATAAATTAATATGGAGGTGATTTTATGATAGGAACCCATCCCTACGTTAAATGGGCTATTGAGGTTATTGAAAATTACATCTTACACTCAAAAGTAATAGAGCCTGATCCTAATTCTCTTCCAAAAGAACTTTTTGAAAAAAGAGCAGGCTGTTTTGTTACTTTACACACCAAAAATGGTAATTTAAGAGGATGTATAGGAACATTTGAACCTACTCAAGAAAACCTTGCTTTTGAAATAAGAAACAATGCAATTGCTGCAGCTACACAAGATCCAAGATTTCCACCAGTATCAAAAGGAGAGCTAGACAACATAGTAGTGTCCGTTGATGTTTTAAGTGAAATTCAACCTGTATCTTCTATCAGCGAACTTGATCCTAAAAAATATGGAATCATAGTTGCTAAAGGATTTAGAAGAGGTTTGCTCTTGCCAGATATAGAAGGAGTGGATACTATAGAAGAACAAATAAGAATTGCAAAACTAAAAGCTGGAATTTTTGATGATGACTTTAAAATATTTAAATTTACTGTTGAAAGATACCATTAATTTAAGTATATTACATTCCATAGTTTTTCTATTTCACTTTCATATCTTTTAAAAACTTCTAAAACCTCCGGTGCAAAATGCGAAGGTTGTGTTCTTCCGTCACCTTCTAATATAATTTTCATAGCTTCTTCATGAGTAAAACTTTTCTTGTATGGTCTTTCTGAACGCAATGCGTCATATACATCAACAATATGAACAATCATTGCTTCAATTGGAATTTCAGATTTTTCCAAGCCATATGGATATCCTGTTCCATCATAATTTTCATGGTGATAAAGGGCAACATTACGAGCAACTTCAAATTGGATACTATCACCTATTAACCTTGCTCCATATATAGTATGCTTTTTCATTTCTCCCCATTCTTCTTTTGTTAAATTTCCTTTTTTCATTAAAATTTCACGTGGGATAAATATTTTTCCAATATCATGAAGTGGTGCATGATAACGTAGATAGTACGCAATCTTTTTTGAAAGCCCCAATTTTTCTGCAATAAATGCTGCTAAAATACCCACTCTTTCTATATGATTTCCAGTGTTCTCATCATATCCTTCTGCAACTCTTGCAAGTTTCATACTAAAATCAATATAAGAATGTTCAAGTTCATTACTCATTCTCTCTATTTCTCTATAATTAGTTTCTAACTCCTCATTCATTGCATTTAACTCTTTCATATATGCAACCAATTCTTCAGCCATCAAAGAATATTGACTTGCTATTTCTTCTATCTCCTTTATTTTAAATTCATGCGGGATTTCTCTGTATAATTCTTTTTTACTTTTTAATTTATTAATATTGTTAATCAATACATCAAATTCACCTGATATATCTTTTGAAATCTTTGCAGAAAATCTGTATGTTACAAAAAAAGCTACAATAACAAAAATAACAACTAAAAGAATAAAGATATAAAGTGTTCTATAAACAACTGAAAAATCAAAAGAAATCTTTAACACCATCGGCCCAAAAATGCTATGAGCACTTTCTAAAATAATAGGATAATAAAATTCATAATTTTTCCTATCTATTTTTCTTTTATATCCTTCTTCTGCAATTATTTCTTGGAACCTCTCTTTTACAAAATCATTAACTTTACCATCAAGTGCTTTACCATCTTTCGAATAAAGTTCCACTAATTTGACAATCGAGAAATTAACGTTTAAATTTCTCAAATTGTTAAAAAAGCTGTTTAATGTAGATGTAGGAAATTTCATAAAAATTAAATACACTTTATCTTCAATTCTGATATATAATCTATTTTCAAAATATCCATCATTTATATCTTTTACAGAATAATAAGTTATATTATCTTCATTTAGCTTTGTCCTTAAAAATCCCGTTATATAATTTATACTTAACTCTTTTAAAGAAATATCTTTAAAATAGTAAGGAGCTCTTGCAAGCAAATATGTTAAATACAATTCAAAATTTTCCGGATTGTTTTTTATATTAAAAATTGTTTCGTCAATCTTTCTTTCAAAATTATAACTAACTTCGCTAACTGTATCGTTTAGTAATTCTATACTAACCTTAACAAAATTAGATGAAACACTTTGAACTTTTTCATTTACTTGTTTCATAATAATATATACTATTAATGAAACTATTCCAAATAAAATAACAAGGCCTAAAATCACTGATTTAAAAAAATGCGTAATAAAATACTGTTTAAAACTCGCCATTTTTCACCTCAAATATTGTTAACTGACCTTCTGCAACTTTTTTTCTACTCTTTATTTGCCTTAATTGTCCTTCTTTTAAAACTCTTACCTTTTTCTCAAGTTCACTCTTTTTAGTTATAACCTCTAAAATTTCCTTGGCTCTTTCAACCACACCATCTGGAACTCCCGCAATTTTAGCAACTTCAATACCATAACTTCTATCTGCAACTCCATCAACCACTTTATGTAAAAAAACTATACCGTCATTTGTTTCTTCAACTTCTATCGTTAAATTTTTTATACCATTATACACATCAGAAAGTTCTGTAAGCTCTGTAAAATGAGTAGCAAATATTGTTTTACATTTTATCTCGTTGTATATGTACTCACTCATTGCCCATGCAATACTTATCCCATCAAAGGTACTAGTTCCTCGACCTACTTCATCTAAAAGGACCAGACTATCTTTTGTCGCTTTTGACAAAATTAATGCAACTTCACTCATTTCAACTAAAAATGTACTCTTTCCAGTTGAAATATCATCTCGTGCACCCATTCTAGTAAAAATTCTGTCAAAAATTGGAAGTTTTGCACTCTTTGCTGGAACAAAACAGCCAATTTGGGCCATAACTGCTATTAACCCAACTTGCCTTATGTATGTGCTTTTTCCGCTCATATTAGGTCCCGTTATAATATACATTCGTCTTAAACTATCCATGTATATATCGTTGGGAACAAAGTTTGATACATACCTTTCAACAACAGCATGTCTTGCCTCTTTTACAATAAATTTTTCATCATCAAACTCTGGTTTTACATAACCATAGAGCTGGGATACATACGCAAAGGTTGATAAAACATCTAACTCTGCTATTTTTTCTGCAGTTTTTTTAATGTCATTTACATATTTTAATATCATCTTAGTTAATTCATCAAATAAAGCTTTTTCAAGAATTTCAACCTTTTCACGTGCTGACATTATCTTTTCTTCAAATTCTTTTAGTTTTTGAGTAATATATCTTTCCGAATTTACAAGTGTCTGTTTTCTTATATAATAATCTGGTACATTTTTCACCTGACCTTTTGGAACTTCAATATAATATCCAAACACTTGGTTAAAACCAACCTTCAATTTTTGAATATTTGTTCTTTCTCTTTCCTCTCTTTCAAATTCTTTCAATTTGTCTTCAGAGTGAAATAAAAGATTTCTATAATCATCAAGCTCAGGAGAATATCCATCTTTTATTACATTCCCATCTCCAACTGTACTTGAGGGATCTTCATATAAAGCCCTTTCAAGCAATTCTACAACTTCTGGAAATTCTTCTATTTCTTGTACATACTTTGAAAACTTTTCATTTGTTTTCAAAGCTTCTAAAATATTTGGAATAATATAGAGTGTATTTTTCAAAGAAATTAAATCTTTTGGAGAGACTTTTCCATATTGAAGTCTGGTTAAAATCCTTTCCACATCAAATATTCCATTTAAATATTCTCTTATCTCGTTTAACAATAATCTATCATTAAAAAATGCATCAACTATTTCTTGACGTTCAATTATATCCTTTTTTACCTTCAAAGGTTGCAAAATCCACTTCTTTAAAAGTCTTGAACCCATGGCAGTTTTTGTTTTGTTTAAAATATCGTATAAATTCTTTCCTTTTTCACCAGGAATTAGAGATAGATTATCAACTGTCTTTGAATCTAGAATCATCCATTTACTATCTTCCAATTTTTTTGGTTCTTCCAATGCTAAATTACTCATTAGTGTGTATTCTAAATATTTTAACAATGCACCTAACACTCTTAGCTGTCCATTTGAAAGTTCAAAGTGATCAATCGAAACTATTTTAAACGTTTCCTTCACCTTGTCTTCAAACCCTTCAAAATACCAATCATCAAGCTTTTCTATAAATTTATTTGGTAAATTATCCTTTAATTCTTCAAAAATCTTTTCTTCACAGATTATCTGAGATATATTTACTATAGAAACAAAATCTATTAGATCGTTAATTGTCTCAAAGTCTTTTACAAACAATTCACCGGTTGAAACATCAACAAAAGCAGTATTAAAATTTTCTCTAAATGCAACCGCCATTAAATAATTGTTTTCAGAGCTTAATAAATCTTCTTCAATCAAAGTGCCAGGAGTAATAACTCTTGTTACTTCTCTTCTTACAATACCTTTAGCTTGAGAAGGATCCTCCATCTGCTCACAAATAGCAACTTTGTAACCACTATCAACCAATTTTTTCAAATAATTATCGAGGGCATGATGTGGTATACCGGCCATTGGAGCATTTTGCCGTTTTGTTAGAACTATATTTAATACCTTTGAAATAATTTCTGCATCTTCAAAAAAAGCCTCGTAAAAATCTCCAAGCCTAAAGAGTACAATTGCATCTTCATAATTTTTCTTTATATCCATATATTGCTTCATCATTGGGGTTAAATTCTTCAATTTAACCATCCTTTCGTTGTTTCTTTTTTTCAAAATTAATTTCTGCAATAGATTTTTGGATATACAAAGGCTCAACTTTCTCGACAAAGTTTTCAACTTCTATTTCTTTTTCAACTAAGTAGCCAAGTCTAGAAGGTTCAGGATAGTTATATATCTCTGGAAGATTTCCACCAAAGTACTCAGCACCATCTCCTATAACCACAAAATTTTCCATCTTTTCAAGCTCTTTTGAAAAATTCTCTATTGATTCAACAAAAGGTTCAACAATGTTATTTAAATATTCATCATATACTGCACCATAAATATAGCCTTGGCGTGCTTTTCTAGTGACAACTATATTTTTTCCACTATTCATTAAATTAGCTGCAATAAGTTTTGTCGAAGGAACAACAACTATCTTCTTATCTATAGAAAGCCCAAGAGCAAAAGATATTCCAACTCTAAGACCAGTTAAACTTCCTGGACCTATTCCAATACCTACAACATCAATATCTTCAAAGTTTATATTCAAATTTTTTAAATTATTCATTACTACACCTAAATTTCTTCCGTGTTTATCCTTTCCCATGTATGTCTGAGTGATAATCTTTTCTGAATCCCTATAATAGACTACAATTTTTGATGTTGAAGTATCCAATGCAAGTATTTTCATATTTATCCCTCCGTTTCTATTTAATTTTATCATATTTAAAAAAATAAAAGAGGGTTTTATTACCCTCTTTTACCTTTCTAAAAATCAATATTTACTTTACTTATTTGAATTTATCTTAAGTAAAAAATAAAAAACCCCAACATACACAAATATGTCTCCTATACTAATTACATAATACTCTCTCCAAGGAAGTATAGCTGGAATCCAATCTCCCAAAAATAATTTCCAAGAAAAGTTATCTACAACTAAATGCCTCATGCCAACAGGAAGATTAAATTTTTCAACCCAGTAACTTAAAACTGGCATTCTCCAATTATTAATCATCATAACAAAGGAATTTAAAATTGTTCCAATTGAAATTAATGAAAAACCAGGGATATGCTTGTTTAGTATCAACAAAACAAGTAAAAATGCAAAAGAAAGTGGCATTAAAATTTCTCTATAGCTTGGGATCATTTGTAGAATAAAAGGTATGGGAAATAAATAAAAATATCTATAATTTCTTTCTATTACATGTTTAATCCTTTTCGTAAATATAGAAATCAAAAAAGCCATCAAGAATATGTATACTATCATATACTACCACCCTCTATTAATTTTAAAAATATATTTACAATTTCAGGATCAAACATTATCCCTGCATTATCTTTTATAAATCCAATTGCTTGTTCTTTCGACCAAGCCTCCCTATATGGTCTATCACTTGTTAAAGCATGATAAACGTCTGCAATCATTAAAATTCTAGACTCTAATGGGATTTCTTCACCGCTTATTCCCTCAGGATAACCCTTTCCATCCCATCTTTCATGATGGTGCAAGACCCACTTTGCAACTGTATCTTTAAATTCTGTTATCTGACTTAAAATTTCATATCCTTTCTTTGGATGTTCTTTCATTATTTCATACTCATCACGTGTTAATTTTCCGGTTTTTGTAACTATAAAGTCAGGTATTCCAATCTTTCCAACATCGTGAAGAAGTCCTGCAATCTCTATCAAATTTAGCTCATTAACCTGTATTCCTAGCTCCTTAGCTATTGCTACTGAAATCTTTGCTACATTTTCCCCATGTCCGAATGTATAGCTGTCCTTTTCTTCCAAACTCTTTGCAAGCGCAGTAAGTAAATCAAGCTTTGCTTGCCTATATTTTGTCGCATAATAATTTCCAAGCTGTATTCCTATAACTGTAAAAAATGAGACAGGAATAGCAGAAATACCGATGAATTTATATAAAATATAGACTATGAAAGTATTAATTGATGTTGAAAAAAGGTTAGTAAGCCTACCTTCTCCTATCAGCTTAAAAATAACATCTTTTGAAAATTGTCTATATACAAGTGTCAAAAATGATAAGACAAAAGAAAGATTTAAGACAAAATAAAAAATGGAAATCAAAGCAACTACAAAAGATGAAAATATTAAATTATTCTTTACAACATTTGGAAATACATTATATACCTTAAAAGATAAAAAGATCAAAATTCCGATCGACGAGACATTAAAAATAAAGTAATAATAATTTTTTGAAAACAAAACCTTAGACCTTAAAATCAAAAAAACTAAAAAAGGAATTACCAAGGCGTTAGAAATATTCAAATGTATCGCAGACAAAACACTAACAATAAGCCCAGCACTTAAATATAAGTCATGTTCCTTATATTTCTCATCAAATTTATTTTCAAAAAAGGTTTGAAACCTTACAGGAATAAATTCAAAGAATAAAGAAAAAAGAAAAAAAAGATAAAAATCTATATTTGAATAATCAAAACCATATTTTTTAATAGCATAGAACAAGAGGGCCACATATATGGCCCCAAGAGCTAAAGTATATATATAAACCAAACCTTCTTTTAAATCTAAAGCTACACCTTTTTTCTTCACCCCATCACCTACTACTTATTTTTTAGACTCTCTAGTACAATTATACCACAGCAGCTATTCAAATAAAAAAACGAAATCACTTTCCACCTTTTCCTGGCCACAAGGTCAAGTTACCTACTGTTGAAATTACGAATGGAAGTGCTACCAATGCAAAAACTACCACCTTTTTCCAAATTTTTTTCATAACTCCTTCCCCCCCTTCCAAATTTTTAGAATTGAAACTTATTATTATCACAATATTCATTTTCGTTATTTATTATAAAACTAATTTACATTAATGTCAACACAGCTATGGAATCTTCCAAAATTATTTTTCAACAATCTTCTAATATTATTTTAAAACATTTTAACTACTTTTTCCTAATAAAAATTGTAATAAAAGAATTGTTTTTCTTAATTTTCTTTAAAAATTATTAATGCAAGAATCTTTGGTATAATATATTTTAGGATGGTGAAAAAATGCAAAGCAAAAGTTTATACAGCTTTCTTGAACTTTCAATAATAAATCTGATAATATTTATCCTTGATTTATTATTTAAAAACTACGGTTATATTACTGTAAATCCTAATCCCTATCTAATATTAAATTTATATGTTGCCATTAGATATGGAACAAATATATTCTTTGCTTCTGCAGCACTGAGTACTTTTTTTTACTTTTTATCTCTACATATTCAATATGGCCTAAACGTTTACTTGATTTTATTTTCTTGGCCAGTGTTAAAAATACCACTTTTCATTCTTTCTCTTGGTTTTCTTATTGCATTTTTTAGAGATAACTATGTACAAACTATAAATGAACAAGAAGAAAAAATAAAAATACTTTCTAAAAAAATTGAAACATTAGAAGATACAATAAGAAAATATGAAAATCTAACAAATGACCTGCAAAATAAATTACTACTGGAAAATAAAGGTGTTTCTATATTTGTCGATAAACTTAAGGACATTGAATACAATAATCCAGAAGATATTTTTAACGAAGCTGTTGAATTAATTTATGATTTTATTGAAGCAAAAACGGTGTCCATATATACATTAAGCAATAACGACTTTCTAAGACTAAAGGTGAGAAAAGGTCCACAAATTCTTCCGAATTCTTTCCCTCTTGAAAAATCCAAAGTACTTTCAACCGCAAAAGATTTAGGTTTTGCCTCTGCTAGCATATTATACCTTTCTAATGTTGATATTGATTTTTCATTTGAACCAGCCATGGCTTCAAAAATTGAGCACATGGGAAAGATCTTAGGGGTTATAGTTATAGAAAATATAGACCCTGAAAAAATAAACAAAAACACAGAAACATACCTTAAAATACTCTCTGACTGGCTATCAAACATGTTGTATGTTTCCTCAGAGCTTGAAGAACAAATAATTAAAAACGACCTTGAAAAATTTAATTTTATTTTTGAAAAGATCGAAGAAAGGTTTGAAAGATTCAAAATTCCTTACTCATTTATAAAAGCAAAAATAAAAGAAAATTCTAATATAGAAAATATCAAAAGATTCATTCGCGAAACAGATTTTGTATTTTTTGACGAAAAAAATTCAGAATTAAAAATAGTTCTAACATCGTGCAACTCTAAAGGTTTAAAAAGAGTTCTAGATAAATTGAAAGATTTCAAGCAAATAGAAATAGAGGAGGCATACACAAAAGAATGAGGAAATTCTTTGCCCTTGAATTTATACTATTTTTAATTGGATTATTTTCTCTAATATTTAAAGAATACTTCCTAATTCTTTTTCTATTATATATGGTAGGTAATGCTCTTTTTACAATGATATATAAGCTTGATTTATTTCAAGTAATCCTTTCAATTTTTATGTTCCCTTATTTTCCACTTATACAATTTTTTATTTTAAAAGGGCAAACGCCTCATTACGTACCATTGGATTTTGAATACAAGCCAATAGAAACTATCAATCCTTCATACAAAACAATTGATCTTGCTCCTTTTCATGTAATTCTAAAGTATGGTGATAAGGTGCAAAAAAAGGAAGCCATAAAATTAATTTTAGAGCTTACATCAAAAGAGGAAATTGATTTTAACGAAGGTCTAAAAATGATTTATACAACAATATCCAAAGAAAACGATCAAGATGTAATTCTTTATGCAACTGAAGCTTCAAATTATCTTGAAAAAACTTTACTGAGAAAACTATATGAATCAAAAGATAAAAATTCTGTTGATTATGCAAGATACTCTTACTATTACGCAAACTCTCCATTTTTAGAAAAAGAACAAAAAATTGAATTGTTAAACAACACAAAAAAATTTCTAGAAGATTTTATTAAAAAATATCCATACAATATAGATGCCCTTACATTACTTATTAAAATTCTAGAAGAACTAGAAGAACATGAAAAAATTGAAAAATTACTGGAACTAAAACTTTCAAAAATTAAATCTAGAGAACTTTTTGAAATAGCTATACTCTATTTTCTAAAATACAGAAAACATTCCAAGGTAAAAGAATTGTTAACAGAATTTAATAGCTATAAATACACATTCAAAAACGAAAGTCTCAAAATTCTATTGGAGGGATAAAATTGGATAAAATACTCTTTGGTCTGGTATTAATACTAATATTTTTAGTTATTGTTGTTAATATAAACCAAGTTGAGACAACATCAGCTGAAGAACTAAAAAAGCTTCCATTTGATAAGAGAAGTCTTTACATTAAAATGACCGAACTTTACGATAAACTTTACAAAAAAAACAATCTTACAATAGATGATATCAAAGATGTTGAAGAATTAATAAAAATATCTTCGATATTAAAAGAAAGAAAAAAGCATGATTTTGCTGAAAATCTTAAATTTTTAATCCTTACAAATGAATTAGAAAAACTTAATCTTACACCAACACAAAGGTTAGGGCTCTATATTCTTAAACATAAAAACATTTCAAAAGAAGAATT
>NZ_JAIHAP010000052.1:0-13034 GCF_020054775.1 Thermosipho sp. (in: thermotogales)
GAAAACCTAATTAAGGAAACAGATGAACCAGTTTTGACTATAAATTTTGATCACAAAAAACTTGCTGTTAATGCCGGAGATGTAACAGTTATAATGAGGGTTGTAGAGGAAGTATTCCCTGATTATAAGCGCGTGCTTCCAAAAGCATTTAAATCAAGGATAGTTTTTAATAAAGATCAATTTTTGGAGAGTTTAAAAAGAACAATGATCATTGCAAAGAGGGGAACAGACAAAGTTCAGTTAAAAGTTTTGGATGATACATTGGAACTCAGTAGTCAAAGCCCCGAATATGGAGAAGTAATAGAAGAAATTCCTATTGAAAAAGAAGGAGAGGACATTACAATTAATTTCAATCCAAGGTTTTTAAATGAAGCGGTTAAAAAGATTGAGGAAGAAGAAGTTGTTTTTAACTTTGTTGATGAACTTAGTCCAATGCAGATAAATTCTAAAAATGTTGGGGAATATCTATATATAGTTTTGCCTGTTAGGGCATAAGGAGGAGTTAAAAAGTGAAAAAAGGCTTTACTTTAATAGAACTTTTGATTGTTTTAGCTGTTATTTCTGCATTACTATCTGTTGCAACTCCAGTTGCTTTAAGATCTGTGGCCAAAGCCAAGGCAACTCAAGTTGCAATGAATTTAAGAAATGTTAATAGTGCTCTTGAACAGGCTTTACTTTTATATCCTGACGAGTTTAATCCTACAGCATTGTCAGGAAAAAATATACTTTTTGAACTTTACAATAAAGGATTTATTAATGTTGATTTATCTACAAAGGGATATCAGGTAGTTTATGATGATAAAGATAAAAAATATCTGATAAAGTATACTAATAATGATATTGATCCGATACTTGTAAAAAGTGCATATCCTGCAGTAAAACAAAACGATGACGGTGAATTGTACGTGGAGGTTAGTTTGCAATGATAGAGCTTTTTAGTGTAAGTAAAAGATACAAAAAAGATTGGGTTGTCAAGGATATTAGTTTTTCAGCTTTGGATGGAGAAGTTATTGGGATTATTGGTAGGAACGGTTGTGGGAAAAGTACGATTTTGAAAATGGTTGCTGGAATAATAAGGCCAACACGTGGTAAAATAAAGCTCAATTCTAATTTGATATCTTATATTCCTGAAAAACCAGTTCTTATCCCTGAATTAACACTTGAGGAAAATATTGGTTACTTTGCAAGTATACGTAATGTTAGCAAGGAAAAGATAGATAAAGAAATAGAATATTTTCAGTTATCATCACATTTAAAGAAAAGACCCATGGAGCTATCAAAGGGCTTGCAGCAAAGGTTGTCGATGGCGATAGCACTTTTGATTAATCCTGATATCGTTCTTCTTGATGAACCAACTAGTGGTCTTGACGCAGAATCAAAAAAACTGATTTTAAATAGGATAAAAGAATTAAAGATGAATAAAAAAACAATATTGTATGTGACCCATGATGATGAGGAGATTGAAAAAATTTGTGATAAAGTGTTAATATTAAACAAAGGTGTAAAGGTATTCTTTGGATCAGTCGAAGATTTTTGGATGAAGTATGAAAGATTTGTTTATGTTACCCTTGCAAAGGATAAAGAAACAAAACTTGTGAGAATAGAAGATTTAAAAAATTTTGAAGATAAAGTTCATATCAGAAGTGTTGGGATTAGAGAATATTTGGGAGGATTAGAGAATGGAAAGTAATGAAAAGACTTTAAAGTTAACAAGAATTTCTGACGAGGAATTAAAAAATTTTTTAGATATGAAATTTAAAGATTTTTCTGCTGAAGAGGTAAATTTTGATTTGTTTAAAGATGAAGTTAACACACTAACCTTTCAAATTGAATTTAAAGGGGATAGTGCTGGAATTGCACAGTTTTACAACATAGATTGGGTTAATAGAAGTGCTTGTATAAGGATTTTTTGGAATGAAGCTATTGAAAATGATGTTGAAGTTAAAGTTGTAAGGTTGATGTTAAAATATGCTTTTGAAGTTTTGAATTTAAATAGAGTTTATTCAAAGGTGGTCGAATATAAAAAAGATACTATTTCTGTATTAAAGAAATGTGGATTTTTACAGGAAGGGATGGAACGTCAGGCGAAGTTTTTCAAAGGAAAGTATTGGGATGTGTTGAGATTTTCAATGCTTTATGAAGATTATTGGAGAGCAATAGAAGATTTAAAATAGGCCAAAATCGGCCTATTTTTTTTTGAAGATATGTTATAATTATCTCAGGGTGGTGTTAATATGAAGAAAATGGCAACTTTTTTTGATGAAGGGGATAATGGGATTGTCTGTAGACTTTGTCCTAGACATTGTTTTTTATCTGATGGACAAATTGGATTTTGCAAAACAAGAAAAAATGAAAATGGAATACTCTATACAATAAATTATGGCGAGATTTCATCAATTGCAATGGATCCAATTGAAAAAAAGCCTTTATTTCATTTTAGACCAGGGAGTAAAATTTTATCGATAGGCTCATGGGGTTGTAATTTTTCATGTGGTTTTTGTCAAAATTGGGAAATCTCTCAAGTAAAGCCTGCTGTTAAAACTGTTACACCTTCGCAAATTGTGGAAATAGCAAAAACAAGAAACTCAAATGGAATTGCATATACTTACAATGAACCTATAGTAAGCTATGAATTTGTTCTTGATACGTCTAGAATAGCACATAAAGAAGGATTATACAATGTTCTTGTTACAAATGGGTATATTGAATTTGAACCACTAAATGTTTTACTTCAGAGTATTGATGCTATGAATATTGATTTAAAAGGGAGTAATGAAGAGTTTTATAAGGAAATGGGAGGAAGTTATAGTCAAGTTTTAAAGGTTATAGAAACTGCAAAGAATCGTGGAGTTCATGTTGAGGTTACCACACTTGTTATACCTACGAAAAATGATGACGAAAAAGAACTAATTCAAGAATTTAAAGATTTAGCAAAAATTGATAAAGATATACCTTTACATCTTTCAAGGTATTTTCCGGCGTATAAATATGAAATACCGCCGACACCTATTGAAACCTTGGAAAAATTATATAGTATTGCAAAAGAGTATTTAAATTTTGTTTATATTGGTAATGTCTTTGAGCCAAGATATGAAAGTACTTTTTGTCCAGATTGTGGAACACAATTGATTTACAGAGAAGGTTATAATGTTGATATAAAAAACATTACAGAAGGAGGATATTGCAAAGTATGCGGAAGAAAAGTAGTGGTGACATAAATAAATTAACAAAATTATCTTTGATATCTACAGTATTAATTGTAGTAATTGTTGCAATTATTCTTATTGTTGCGGTATTTTTTAAGCCAAACATGAAGTATGAAACTTTTGAGACTTTTTCTCTGGGGACTTATGTTCAACTTAGAATATCTACTAGTGTAAATCCATCTGTTTTATCAAAAGAAATATTTAATGAGCTTGATAGAATAACCAAAAAATTTGATGCGTACAATGAAGAGTCTATTATTTACAAAATAAATCATAGTAATGATTGGGTAGAAGTTGATGATGAAACTTTTGCAATTTTGGATCTCTCGCTGCAATATGCAAAAAAGACAAATTTTGCATTTGACCCAACTCTTGGAAGAGTAATTAATTTATGGGGATTTTCAAAATTCTCTGAAAAAGAGGCTAGTAGTTTAGTAGTTCCTAGAAAAGAAGATATAGAAGAAGCTTTGAAACTTTCAGGTGCAAAGCTTGTAGAAATTGATTATAAAAAGAAGGCTGTGAAAACAAACGGAGTTTGGTTTGATCTGGGAGGAATTGTAAAAGGATATGCACTTGAGAGGGCTTATCAAATTGCAAAACAAGCAGATCCAAATTGTACAGGTTTTATTGAAGCAGGTGGAGATATAAGGATACTTGGGCCAAAATTTGGCAAAGAATATTGGATTATAGGTATAAGAAACCCAAGGGGTAACGATAGTATAGACTATATATATTTGAAAAGTGGTGCAGTAGCGACAAGTGGAGATTATGAAAGATATTTTATCGTTGATGGGAAAAGATATCACCACCTAATAGACAGTAAAACAGGATATCCTGCAGATAGTGCCATTAGTGCAACGGTTGTATCTGATGATGCGATAAAGGCTGATGTATTTTCGACTGCGGCTTTTGTGTTTGGCAAAAAAGATTGGATTTATACAAGGACTATTATTCCAAAGTATGATTCTGAAGTATTTTTGGTTACGCCTGAATTTGAATATTTGAAAACCGACGGCTTTGAATATTATGAAAAAACATATTAAGGAGGTTGTCTGATGAAGAAGTTAAAAAGTTTTGGCGGAAAGAATCTTTCAGGTAAGTCTATGAATCAACTACAAAAACTTCAGGAAGAGATGCAAAAAAAACTTCAGGAAGTTGAGGAAGGATTTTCAAATGTAGAAGTAGAAGTTAGTGTTGGTGGTGGGGCTATTAAAATTTTAGCAACAGCTGATAGAAAAGTTAAAGATATTGAAATCGATGAGGATTTATTAAGCGATGGTGAAACATTGAAGGATTTATTAACAGCTGGTATTAATGAGTTAATGGAAAAGATAGAAAAGATAAGGGAAGAGGAAATGGCAAAAGTAACTCAAAACTTGTTACCATTTGGTTTTTGAGGTGAAATTTTGAAAAGAGAAAGCTTTTATTATCTTATATTTGTCAACGTATTTATACTTTTTCTAATCGAGATATTTAAGTTTTTTATTCCAAATGAGGCTGTGTTATATCTTATGTTTGGAGCACAATATGGGCCTCTTGTTTCACATGGACAATGGTTTAGAATAGTAACCTCCATGTTTGTTCATGGAGGTTTTATTCATTTAATATTTAATATGTATGCACTATTTTTTCTTGGTAGAATTGTGGAAAATGTGTATGGAACTGAAAAATTTTTAACGTTTTATTTTTTAAGTGGAATTGTAGGAAATTTAGCAACTCAAATTTTTTATTATAACTCATTTTCCGTGGGAGCCAGTGGGGCAATATTTGGTCTAATTGGTGTGTTGTTTGCTGCAGGTTTTAGAAAAGATACTCCTTATTCGCTAAAGCCTATTACTGGGAGTGCACTTTTGCCAATGATTGTTATTAACATTATTTTTGGTATTATGCCGGGGACAAATATTAATAACGCGGCACATATTGGTGGTTTTTTAACGGGGATGTTATTGGGATATATGATCCCACTGTATGATTATTCCTGGAAAGTAAGGAAAATTTGGAAAGTTATAATGTGGATTTTAATTTTGCTTGTTGTTGTATCATATATTTCTCTCATAATTTGGGGAGTGATAGGATGAAAAAAATTTTTTTGTGGATTTTCTTCATATTGCCGTTATTTTTATTTTCTGAAGTTGTACTCATTTATCCAAATTATGGGGTGTTAGTAAAACAAATAAAAAACGGAGAAGTTATACCTTCAACCTGGGAAGTTTTGGGCGTGGAATCATCTTGGTATGTTAAAACATATGAATATGTTGAAAAAGTTAAACTTGTTGAAGATGAAGATTTTGTATTAAAAGATTGTGAACTAAGAGATGGAATTTTTATTAGTAAGGATGGCAAAAAATATAAATTTATTAATGATAGGCTTTTTGAAATAGTTCAAGAAAACAATGAAATCAGAAGAATATTTATAGATTCAAGTCCTTCTACAGCAACATTTACGATTGATGGTGGTTTCCAGTTTTTCTATATATTGAAAGAAAATGAAATGTATCAATTTCTAAAATTATATGCGGATATTGAAGAGGGTTTTGTAATAGTAGTTTCAGAGCCAGAAAGTAGCTATTATACTACATCAACCCGTGCTATGCTTTATGAAAAAGAAGTCTACAATATGCAAGGCAAAAAGATCTTTACTCTTGGAAATATGAAGGATTTAAAAAATAGAAAAACAATCCTTATGGATAAATTTTCGGTTGAAAGAAAAGATTACAATTTTGTATCAATAAATGGATTTAATTCAGTCGATTGGCAACCATGCCAAAGAGTTGTATATGTCAAATCACCAAAACAGATTCCCTCTGGTCAAGTTCAAATTTGGTCGAGTTTATCGGGAAAAGAAGTTCCGATTGATACTACAATAATCAAAGATGTTGATGAAGAAACGGAGATTTTTCTTGGCCCGTCGTGGGAAAATTGGTATAAATGGAGTATAGATAGCTCAGTTGCATTTGCAAATAGAAGAAAAATTTCGGCTACGTTGTATTTGAAGGGAAGAGGTGAATATAAAATAAGAATAAATGGAAGAAATATTAATAATTTAAAAACAAATGCTGAAATTGTTGAAAAAAAGCAAGACTATGTAATTTTATTATCTCATAACACACAAACAATACATATTGAATATGATGAGGATAGGGATTAATTTTTCATAGCGATGCTGTCAATAAACACTAATGTATCAAACACTCTAAGATAATATTTATCACTGTTGTTCCAAAAGTTTAGAGCCTTTATTATATTGTAATTTGTAATGTTTTTCATAATGAGGTATAAGTATCTATAGGCTATCCTAATTTGAAGAGCTGGGAATTTAATTAGATCATCGTGTGATATTTTTGAAAGAATATGTTTTATTTCCGGGAAAAATAGTGCAACATAATCCGTTGCAGATTCGTGTAATTGGCAGTAACCAACCGCGTGACCACTATCACCATACAAATTTTTAAATCCACTTTCTGAGACTATAACTGCCACAAATATTTGATAAGGGACTTGTGGAAATTTTTCATATTCTTCTGCAACTGTTTGTGCAATTACTTTTGCTCTTTCATCATTTACTCCGTAGTATTTAGCAACTTTGTATGTATAATTATATGCATCAGTGTATAGATTACCAAATAGTATACCTGCACTTAGAATTAATAAAAGGGTGAATAACAATCTATTTTTCATAGTTTCTACCTCCATTTAATTTTGTTATTGCAGAGTAATTATAATATAAAATAGATTTACAATTGTTTATATAAGAAAACAAATTGAGAACAATTTAAATACAAATGTTAACTAAAATGGCGGAAAGGTATGATATAATTAAGATATGAAAAAAATAATAACAATCTCACTCATTTTTGTTGTCATTTTGTTACATGCAGCTCATTTAGTAGAAGTAGATACAGTTACATCGACAGGGGTTACTTTGATTGTTAAACCCTATTATGATGCATCTCAAAAACCAAAAGTTTATCTTTATGGGCCAACAGGTTTTATCAGAGCAAAATATAAAGGTAATGATTTATATGAATTTGATGATGGACTTTTTAGATGGGTTATACCAATAATAGTTGGTAAAAATAAACTTGGTCAGACTGTATTTGGTACAATATCGGGCCCTATATTAGATCTGTACCAATATAAGAAGAATATTTCAATTAAAGTAGTAACTAATCCTGAAGATTTATCTTTAAATGTGAAAGTTTCTACAGATTATCAGCTTATTTCTGGCACGATTGATGGAAAAAATATGATTTTGTTTAAAACAAGTAAAGGATATGTATTATATACGAAAGAAAAGAGAAATGAATTAAAAAATGTACTTTCGCTAAAAATAAAACTGCCAAGTGGAAAAATCAAAACAATTTCGTATGATTTATTTACTTTAAATGGTTTTACTACGTATTTACGAGGTGATTTTACTCCGTATGTGTCAAGTATAATTTCCACTCATATTGTTCAAAAAGGTGAAACATTGTGGGAAATTGCAAAAAAATATGGTGTGAGAACAGCAGATTTACAAATAATTAATAACCTTGAAAATCCTGATAAGATTTATTCTGGTATGAAATTAAAGATTGGGACAGTACAATTTACCGAAGGTTTGACTAGCATTGTTGTTAATCTTTCAACATCGAGATTAGCTGTTTACTATGCAGGAAAACTTGTAAAAGTTTTTCCGGTAGCAATAGGTAGAAGTGATTCTATGCCTCCTGGAATATACTGGATTTTGAATAAACAAATTGATCCAGCATTATATTGGTACGGGGAGTATATTCCACCACGTTCCCCAATTAATGGTTTAGGTACTCGTTTTTTACAACTTTCAAACCCTACCTACGGTATACATGGAACAACTAAGCCTTGGGAAATTGGAAGGAGAATATCTCATGGGTGTGTAAGGATGTTTAACTTTGATGTAGAAGCATTGGATGCATTTGTGGACTTGGGAAGCCCAGTTTTAGTAATAAAAAGTTTTGAAGATTTTCCTGAAGATATTTCACAAATACCAGAATTTTTATCATTCAAAGAGAAAATAAGAAATAAGGAAGGTGAAAGCTCATGAATATTCTAATAACAGGGGCGAATAGAGGTATAGGATATGCATTATTACAGGAAGCTTTAAAAAGAGGACATTTGGTTATAGCTGCTACTAGAAAACCAGAAATGATAAAAATTGATAATAATAGGGTTAGTGTTTATTTTCTTGATTTGCTTGATAAAGATTCAATTGAAAAATTTGTTGAAACGCTTTCAGTAGAAGTTGATGCTTTGATTAATAATGCAGGCGTTTTGTATAAAGATAGTTTTGAAAACCTTGAATATGATTATTTTCTTAATACATTTAAGGTAAATACTTTAGGACCATTATTTTTGAGCCAACGACTATATAAATCCGGTAAATTAAAAAGTGGTGGGAAAATTATAAATATTAGCTCAATTCTTGGTTCAATAGCTCTTTTGGGCGGTACTACAAGTTACTCTTATTCAGTTTCAAAGGCCGCTTTAAATATGGTTACAAAGTTACTATCAAGTAAGCTTAAGGACATTAAAGTCATATCTGTACATCCTGGATGGGTAAAGACAGATATGGGAGGGAAAGAAGCTCCTGTAATGCCTGAAGAATCTGCAAAGGGAATTATGGATATTATTGAAAATGTAGAAGAAAGTGGAGTCTTTTTGGATTATACGGGAAAATCGCTTCCATGGTGAGGCATACTTATTAAAACCACGGAGCTTCTTGGTTCTGCTGTATAAACAAATCCAACTTGCTCGGGTGAGTCTAGAAAATCGTAGGGTGAAGGTTTAGCTGTATCTACAACTCTATACCATGTCTTTCCGTGTAAAATTGGAAGCGTAAAAGTTAATGGTTCTCTCCATTGATTTAGAATGACAAATATGTCATTATCTTCTTTTGCATCTTTACACAAAAAGTCGCTACCACTTATCATGAAAGCTATGGAATGTGAGTAATACCCCCAATCAGGTTGGAAAGGTTTTACACCGTGCCAGGAAATATCTGCTATACCATCTCCTGTAAGATCCCTACCGGTAAAGAAATGTTTTCTCCTTAATGCGTGATGTTTTTTTCTAAATTCAATCATTTTTTTAAAAAATCTAAAAATGTCTTGATGTTTTTCTTTAAGAGTCCAATCAAGCCAAGTTTTTTCATTATCTTGACAATATGCATTGTTGTTTCCATGTTGTGTTCGATAAATTTCATCGCCCATTAATATCATGGGAGTTCCATGTGATACCATAAGGATGGTTATGAAGTTTTTTACTTGTCTTTTTCTTATTTCGTTAATTTTAGGATCATCAGTTTCACCTTCAAATCCATAGTTATAGCTGAAATTTTCATCAGCACCGTCTCTATTATTTTCACCATTTTCTTCGTTATGTTTATGGTTATAACTTACCAAATCCCTCATTGTAAATCCATCATGGCATGTAATAAAATTTATACTTGCGTGCGGCCTTTTTTTACCGTAAAGGTCTTGACTGCCAGTAATTCTTTTTGCGAGTTCTATTAATACTCCTTCATCGCCCCTTACAAATTTTCTTACCGTGTCTCTATATTGTCCGTTCCATTCAGCCCAACCTTCTGGAAATTCTCCTAAAAAGTAACCACCAGCAGCATCCCAACCTTCTGCAATTAGTTTTAAACCATGCAATATGGGATCTTCGGCAATATCTTTAAGGAGTGAAAAATCTCCAATCCATCTTCCATCTGGTGTCCGCCCCAAAACAGCTGCCAAATCAAATCTAAAACCATCTACATGCATTTCAGTTGCCCAATATCTTAAACTGTCGATAATAAGTTCTTTAACAACTGGGTGATTACAATTTAGGGTATTTCCACATCCTGAATAATTAAGATAGTATCTTTTGTTATTAGGATCAAGCATATAGTAAATTTCATTGTCAAATCCCCTAAAATTTAATGTTGGGCCTAACTCATTTCCTTCACCTGTATGGTTATATACTACATCCAAGATCACTTCAAAACCATTTTTGTGAAGTTCTTTAACAAAATCTTTAAATAAGAATACCTGTTCGCCTAATTTAAGACCAACCGAATAGTTTCCAGTAACTGCAAAAAAGCCCAGAGGATTATACCCCCATATATCCTTGAGTCTTTCGCCGGTGATTGGATTTATCCTATCTATTGAATTAACGTTAAATTCAAAAATAGGCATTAATTCAATAGTTGTTACACCCAATTCTTTTAAGTGATCTAGTTTCTCGATTATTCCCAAAAATGTTCCAGGAAATTTTACCTTTGAAGTGGGACTAATTGTAAAGAGTCTTACATGCATTTCGTATATTATAGTGTCTTCCCATGGAATATGAAGTTGTTTATCGCCTTCCCAATCATATTTTGAATCATCTATTACAATTGATTTTGTTGGACTAACTGCCGAATCTTCTTTAGAGAAAGAAAGATCTCTTAATGGAGAATTTATATCGTAACCGTATACAGAAGAAGAATCCCAATCAAAGGAGCTGGAAATAGCTTTTGCATATGGATCAACCAATAACTTGTGGTGGTTAAATCTTTTTCCATTTTCTGGATCATATGGTCCGTATACTCGCCAACCATAGTATTGACCATGACCAACCCCATATACATATATATGCCATATGTCTCCCGTTTTGTTGTAGTTAGGATCAAGTTCAAATCTATGTGAAGGTGTTGCATCATAGTAGTTTTGATAGAGTTCTAGTATTACTTTTTCTGCATGACGTGAAAAAACAGCAAAATTAACCCCGGTGTCGTCCGGGGTTGCACCTAATCTCGGATATCCTCTTTTTGTTTTTAATTTAACACTTGAATCAGGATTATTATATTGCAAAGGATAATCAGCCATATTATTCGTAAATTATCTCATGAGAAAATTCTGGTACAACTTGTTTGAGCATTGCTGAAACTGCACAATATCTTTCCTGTGAGAGATTTACGGCTTTTTCAACTTTGTCTTTTGGAGGTTCACCATTGAATTTAAAAATATATTTTAAGTGTATTTTAGTGTATACCTTTGGATGTTCTTGTGCTACTTCAAAATCTACTTCCATTCTAAACGATTCAAGAGAGTCTATTACTCTCATTTTCCTTAGCAAAGATACAACATCCATTCCGGTACAGCCCATAAGAGAGTATAGAATAAGTTCTTTAGGTCTTGCACCTGCATCTTTGCCACCGACAGTATCATTTGCATCGAGAATTAAATCATGTCCTGAAGTAGTTTTGCTGTAGAACAGCATTCCAGAATACCAGTTCATTGATGCATTTGGCATAGAGTTTCACTCCTTTCAAAAATATTATACCACCATTTTTCCAGATATTATTAAAATACCAAGAATTATTAAAAAAACTCCACCAAATATTTTTAAAATCTTTTCCCATTTAGGTGTTCCAAAACCACCTGTAAGTAATTTGGATATTGGTGCGCCAATTGTCAAAAAAGGTAAAGAAATACCCAAAGAGTATATAAATAGAAGAAGCCCTCCCTTATACGGATTGACGGTTGTTGCTATAGTCAAGATTGATCCTAAGATTGGACTGCTACAAGGAATCCAAATTAAGCCTATAGCTGCTCCCATAAGTATTCCAGTTAAAAGACTACCGCCTTTAAAATTCCAGACATTAATTTTCTTTGGTTTTACTATTTCTTTATTAGACATATATAGTATTCCCATTACAATAATAATTGTACCTAAAATATAATTTATAACTGTTCCGTATTTTGAAAAGAAAATTCCAAATACAGAAGAAAAAATACCAATAATTGAAAAAAATACTGAAAAACCAATGAAAAATCCAAAAAGTTTTAAAAATTTATTTTTTGCGGTAAATAAAACACCTAAAAAGGCAGGTATTAAAGGTAAAACGCATGGACTAAAAAATGATAATATCCCATGCAAAAAAGCGATCCATATACTTACGTCTTTATAAAACATATATTAAACCACCTACTCATTTACAAAAAGAATTCTAAAGACACCTGATTGTTTTAATTTTTCTAAATCTTCTTCAGAATAAACTAGGTAAACAGTACCTTTTTCAATTTTTTGATCGCTTGTATATTTTTTTGCATTTTTGTCGTGTGCTAATACAAAATCAGCATCAGTATTTGATATGTTTATAACCTTTGTTTTAGGATTGAATGATTCTTTGTTATCAAGAAAGGTTTGAAAGTCTTCTCTATAATCTTCGTATACGTATTTAAGTATGTAATTTAAAGCGTTTAGAAAATCTTCAAGAGGCATAAATCCGGGTACCATTGTTATACCAGCATCTTTGTACCAAAAGACAAATGTAGGAGTTCCTCTTACACCGAATGCTCCAAAAAGTTCATTGTTGGTATATTCATTTTCAAGGAATTTTGTTTTGATGTTGCTGGGTTCAATTTTTACAAAGGTGTAGTATAATTTTAAAAGTTCTTGAAATTTTTCATCAGAAAGTACTTCTGATTCAAATTTTTTACAATAGACACAACTTGGTGAAGAAAAGTATATTATTAATGGTTTGTCTTCAATCACTGAAATTTTGTGTGCAATTCCTAAATCATACATGGTATAATCATACGAAAAAGAAATCATAGTAGCTAATACTAAAAAGATAAAGATAAATTTTTTCATATTTTAACCCCTTTTCACTTTTAATTTTTTCATCCCGATTTTTTTGAAAAATTTAATTAAAGGGCAGCTAAACTTAAATTTAAAAGCCATATGTAATGCACCCCGAAAAATTGGACAGAAATTACGAAACTTTTGTAAAACTTAGATATTCTTCATATACCTCCCGCGGACTTCTGTATTTCAACGCAC